>JAOZRX010000086.1 GCA_029939945.1 Candidatus Izemoplasma sp.
GAAATATCTAACCATAATTTAGAATCTGAAATGATGGTTGTTTCAGGATTTTCATGCTTACCTTTGACATATGTACATATTTGGTCTTTAATTTCGAAATATCCCATAATCTCTTCTTCTCCACTTAAACAAAATTGGATAGTAGCACTAACATCTTTTGCTTCGTTTTTATTTAATCCAAATGGCATTGCTGTAAACATATCTTTAATTGATTCAAATTTGTATGGCTTTGCTTTAACTCTTCCCATTAAATAATGTGGAAGTTTTATAGATGCAAATATACCAATTGTAACTTGTGGAATAATTGGTAAAATAATTGATAAAATTGTGTTTATTGTATTGTTTGAACTGTAAGGTATTATTGTGAGGACTATTGCTATTAAAAAAATCATGGCCCAAACATTTGCTATAATAATATTGATATTAATAAACTGATCTGTTTTTGTCACAGATTCAGGATATGCTCCTTTTGAGATTTCTACTGTGAATGGATCCTGATTAAAGAGTTGTGGTAATAAAGAAACTAAAAACAAACTTAGATAAAAAAATGCAATAACATTCTTTGTATAAATTTCACCAACAATTGGTAATATGAAAATTGATGTAATCCCTATAATAGCTATTGAAGAAATCCCAATTGTAATAAAATCTTTTTTATATTTACTAATGTTAATTATTAAATTCAGTATTAGAAGGACCAATATTACAATACTTATTAATTCTAAATCCTTTAATTCATAATGTTTGATTTGTGCAATGATATTAAAAGTCATTACAAGCGCTAATGCAGTTATTCTATTAATTAATTTCATTTTTTCTCTCCCAATATCCATATATTCCAATTAAATTCATGTCCAATTCGTTTATATCCTCTTTTTTTAAACTCTTCTCTATATTCACTAATATTTCCATTCATAATAAGTATTGAAAAGATGAGTTGTTCTCCCATTTCAGCCAACATAATAATAAAATCTTCCACTTTATAATCTTTTATTGATTTAGAACAAATCATCGATGCTATCCCATGCGTTACAATCCACATCTTAGTTAATAATGGTTCAATTTCTGATTGTGTCATATATTTTGCTATAAGATCTTTATTTAGGAAATTCAAGTATACTCTTCTTAATCGTTTCTCAAACTCATCATCAGGGTGATCAATAAAAAGTTCTTTATATAATTTAGGATATTTTGAGGCGAACACAAGTTTACCAACACCTAAATTTAAAAACTCAATATCTGTATATTTATAAGTAACTAATTCTTCAATGACTTCAAAAGCTTTGGATTTAGTGGCTATAATCAGATTTTCTATATTATTATAAGCTGTATAAATTGGCGTTGTTGAACAGCCAACAGCTTTAGCCACATTTCTAACACTAATATTGTCAAATCCACTCTCCACTGCTATTTTAAAAGCCTTATCTAGTATAATACTATTATTGAACTTTATTTTATTCATATTAATTCCTCCTATCAAATTTAAAAAGTAACATTTGTTATTATTAATAATATAACATTTGTTACTTTTTGTCAATTTATTTCATTTTAATATCATACACACTCTAGATGAAGAATGAAAATCCAAACAATCATATAAGGTCATTCTTTTACTATGCATATAATTTTATTTGGATATCTAGAAGACTCCCTGTTCAAGGATATTGATAATATCGTAACTGGTGAGATGAATAGATGTAATTTCTGATTCAGAAATTAAGGGTTATTATAAAAAAATGCGTTTTCTGTATTTTGCCCTTTCAATAAGCAATTGTTATAAGAAATCAAGATAAATAGATTGAAAGGAGTAAAATAGAAAACTAAGCAATACTAGTATAAGAGGATGGGAAACCCTTGATAGCTCGATGAATTTGCACATGATAGTGCGCACTACTTGAGAAGCCACTACTTCAACAATGAAGTAGTGGGAGTGTTCACCAGGAACCCTAACAAAAGGAGTAATGACAATTATAAAGTCATTACTCCTTTTGTTACATCTTTAGTTAAAACTTACTATTACTCTATAGTTTCTTGAGTAATATCGATTATATCAAAATATACTTTGCCATCAACATAGGATAATTCAATTGTATATTGAA
>JAOZRX010000001.1 GCA_029939945.1 Candidatus Izemoplasma sp.
AGCGCTTGGTTTGGGACCAAGAGGTCGCAGGTTCAAATCCTGTCTTCCCGACCATCTGAAGTTTAAAAGTAAATCTTATGATTTACTTTTTTTTATGCAAAAAAAAGAGCACTAGTTGTGCTCTTCAAACATTGAAATAAATAATGAAACTAAATTAGGATCAAATTGTATACCTGCTTGTTTTTGTAATTCTAATATTGCGTTTTTATGTGAAATAGCTGGTCGATATACTCTTCCACTAGTCATCACTTCATATGCATCTATAATAGCAATAGCTCTTGAGAGTAGTGGAATATCAATTCCTTTAAGTTTGTATGGATATCCTGTTCCATCAAAATGCTCGTGATGGAACAATATTCCATCTTCAAGATGTTGTAGTTCGGGAATAGATTTTACAATTCTACTTCCGACTTCGGGATGGGTTTTTATTTTCTCCCAATCTGATTCATTTAATTCTTCAGGGTTTACTAGTATTTCTTTATCAATTGCAATTTTACCTATGTCGTGAAATCTTGCAAGTAGTGTAAGTGTTTTTGTACTGTCATTATCCAATGATAGTTTAATTGCGAATTTTTCAGATAATTTAATCATATTTTCATTGTGTTCTTTTTTCTCATTACTTTTACTTAAGAGAGTATTTTCAAGGCTATCAATTAGATTCTCTCTCATAGTTCTACCTTCTTGGAGTTTTTCCTTGTACATTCTTTCTTCTGCAGTTTTCAGGATGTTATAAATGTCTTCTTTCTCATCTATTTTTGTAGCAATTCCTAGGGAAATACTTGGAGTAATTGGGGAATACATAGATTTATTACATAAGTCTTTTACTCTAGAGTAAATTCTTTGTGAATCTAGATATGATGTTTGTGGTAATAGAATTACAAATTCATCTCCACCCCATCTAGCCACTATATCTTCAGCTCGTGTTGCTTTTTTGAAGATCTTAGCAATCTCAATAAGTAAATTGTCTCCTTCTAAATGACTAAATGTGTCATTAAGTAATTTAAGACCGTTTACATCACCTAAAATTAGTGTTAGAGGTAGTTGTCTTTTTGTATCTAGTCTTTTGAGTTGCTCCTCAAAATAGAATCTATTATACAGTTTAGTAAGAAAATCATGGTGACTAATATATTTAATTTCTGTCTTACTTGCTTTTTCTAAAGTTACATCTCGAATAACCAAAATAGCTCCATGATTAACTCCTTCTTCGTAGTTGATTGGAGATATTGTGAAATCTACAAATATTTCGGTGTCTTCATAGTTTTTAATTAGAGAGAAGGCATCACCACTTTTAAAAGATACTTTATTTTTTACACAATTGTTGAATATTTGTTTAAATGAAATCTCTTTACTACCCGAATAAATTCTAAAAACATCATAAATTTTTCTTCTTGTAGGATTCTTTGCTCCACCTAAGATTTTAAGAGCTCGATCATTTATAAGAGTAATTCTAGATGATTTATCAGTAGCTACAATTCCTTCTCCAACGCTTAGCAGTGTAGCTTTTAGTTTTTCATCAACGTCTTTATATAGTCTTTCTTTTTCAACCTTATCAGTAACATCAAAAAGGGAGGTTAAAAGGAACTGTTTACCATTAAGTTCTATTGGTCCAGAGTGGACTTCTACATCTATAATAGAATTGTCTTTTAATATATGTTTAAATTTGAAAAAACTTTTTTTATCAATACGAGCTTTATCAATTTCTGCTTGTACCTCATCATTTGGTAAAGTGTTAATATCTTTGATATTGAGATTTCGAAACTCTTCTAAAGTGTACCCATATTTCTCGATTGCTGTTTCATTAACATCATAAATTTCCCCTGTTTCTGCATCTAGCAAAAACATTATAGCTTTACTTTTATGAAAAAGATTTCGATATTGAACTTCAGAATTAATAGTTTTTATATGTTGGAAATATCTTTGTCTTTGTATTAACATAAATTGAGATATTAATAGACCTCCAAGAGGATATATAGCTATCAAATAGAAAGAAGTAGCTCTTAGGGTTGATGCTCTTACTTCATCAGGCAAAGTGAGCATTAGAACAACCATAACAAATTGAATTAGTAAAGAGAATAAATATAATTCAATCCAAGTGATTTTAATATTTTCAAATTTTGGATTTTTAAGTCTATATTTTCTCCAAAGTAGACCAATGACTCCTGAGGATATAATCCATAGAACTCCAGTCAATGCTCCTTGTCCACCAATATATATACGATATAATGACATAAAAAGTCCTGCAATAATTGTTGGAATAAATCCTATAAACATTGCAGTAGTACTTATTGCAACAGATCTTGCGTCAAACATAATTCCTGGAGCTAATTCAAAAGGTGTAGACATAATAATTACACCTATCAAAGTAACCAAAAAACCGATGAGAATGGTTTTTGATATACTCCTAGTTTTTGTAGTAAACGGAAAAATAGAATAAATAACAGCTAATCCAAGTAAAAGTAATATATTCGCTGAAAATGATAAAATTATATCAAAATTCATACTATCTCTCCTTTCATTCTTATTAACATTATACTATACTATATAAAAGAAACAAAACTTCTTTATAATTTGTGGATATCTTGTTTATAATACTTGCTTTTAAACTACATTACTATTATAATATATAAGGATAATATGGTCCCGTAGCCAAGTGGCTAAGGCAATGGACTGCAACTCCGTGACCACCAGTTCGAATCTGGTCGGGACCTCCATATTGAGTTAACTGAGGTTATTTGTATTTTTATTTAATATTAGCGTATTTGTACCTGTTATTGAGTGAATTGACACAAATAAGCTCTTTTTTTTGCCTTTTTTTAGAAAATAAGATATAGAGTTTTACTTAGCCACATACTATACATTATATTTATGTCATTTTTAGTATTATTGTGACTAATATCAATAAGGGGATTTGGTTTTTGGAAATACGGATACTTGGGTCTTCTATGACCTGTGAATTATAAAAAAGCTATGCTATAATATAGTTAAAGAAATGTAGGGAAGAAATTGTAGTCCTAATTAGTAGGGCTATTTTTAAAAGGTGGAAATAAGATGGAAATAAAGAAATTTAAGAATGCTTTTGGTATTAAAGAATTACATTTTAAACATAATGAAAAGTATAGAAATCATTTAAAATCATCTTTACTACTTTTAACTTAAAGTCTACACTGTTCTGATTAACCACATTATCAACTCCTTTGTACTATTATCCTAAATTATTTGTTCTAGAGGGGGACTATGTGTCCCGGTTTTTCATAGCAGTGTAGTGGTGAACAGCTAAGAATTGCTCTTGTTAGAAGTGTAGCCATTAGATCAGATTTATTAATTCTTGATGAGATATTTAGTATTTAGATTCAGATTTATAACATCAGATTAGAGATGATTTAATAGTGATTTTAAATAAAGCTAAAATCACTCGTTGTTTGATACACGTGATTTTAATGATACAACTTGTATTGCTGATAGAACTATAGGAATAGTAGAAGAAGTCATAATTATGAATTTGTAAAACTATATTTCTGAGTTGTTTACAGACAGCTTTGTTTGTGATAAACTATTTTGGAACGGATTTTATATTTTGAATTTTAATTAGATATTATTTGCACTTAACACTACTTGAAAATTTCAGAATAATTCTTACTGAGATTGTTTTAATTAGAAATAAATAGATAATAGGTGATTTCATGATAACAGAATTAGTAAGAGCATTAGCTTTTATATTTGTAGCTGAAATGGGTGATAAGACCCAAATTTTAGCTATGGCATTTGCGACAAAATATAGCATAAAAAAGGTCCTGCTTGGAATATTCTTAGGCTCTTTGCTAAACCACGGAATAGCTGTATTGCTTGGAAATTCATTAACTAGAATTATAAATCCAAATACCTTGCAAATAATTGCTGGATTTGCATTTATAATTTTTGCTCTTTGGAGTTTGAAAATGAATGAGAAAGAAGAAGGAGTTAAAAAGAAAGTTAGATATGGTCCAGTTGTAACTGTTGCCGTTGCCTTTTTTATAGGGGAACTTGGAGATAAAACACAGCTTACCGCTATTACTCTTTCAGCAAACTCTCAGTTTCCTCTTTTTATACTTATGGGAACAGTTTTAGGAATGGTAGTAGCTGGTGCTCTTGGAATATTTGTTGGTATAAAATTGGGTAATAAAATACCCGAATTCTTTATAAAATTAGGTGCAGCTATTATTTTCTTCATATTTGGATTCTCAAAATTATTTCAGTCAATTCCAGATAATATAATGAATATCTATTATGTAATTCCATTTATTGTTGTTGTCTTAGTAATAGCATATCTATTACTATTACCTACGCTTAGACAACGTAAAGAAGGTACAACTACTATATATCGAAAAACTATGGAACAATTGTATTCCTTTTATAATGATATATCTAATAGGCTTGAAGATATTTGCTTAGGCGAAAATGTTTGTGGTAGTTGTGGAGGAACAAACTGTCTTATTGGATATACAAAAGAACTAATAAAAAGTGCTAAAAATTCTATTGATATTGATTTAGAATATATTGAGAATCTAGATAATCAAAAGAACTTTGATAAAGAAAAGGTTCTTGAAAGCTTAAGATTAACGATTAGTTTTCTTAAAGACCATCCTGAAAATAGCGCTTGCAAGATAATCCATCAAGCTAGAATGAATTTTGAAACTATTTTATTTAAAACACATATAGAAGATTTTAATGATTATAAGAAATATAAATCTAAACTAGATAGGATTAATAAAAACAGGTTTAAAATATGAAACAATCAAAAAGATCTATATAATATAACTAAATTGGCTATGATAAGACATTAAAGTAAGGTATGAGATAAACTCTATTAAGACAACCCCAAAAACCTTATAAACTCTATAACAACAAGATAGATGATGGTATTGAAATTTGAGAAAAATAGATTATATGTATATGATAGAATTGTAGAAAAATGGCGGTTAAAAAATGTCGAAATCTACAATTCTATTTTTTTTGATATAATAAAATATTAGATAAGTCTGGGAGCACATATAAACACACATACGCTTAATAGCTTATGTGTGTTTTGATTTGAGAGGGAAAAGCTGAGAAGAACATTTATTATATTGGCTATTGGAAGATTAAATGAGCAAGTGATTCCAAGGATGTTTGTGATATAATAAAGTGATAACTTATATAAACTATCTACATTAAGAGGCTGGTGATTTAATGAGAAATATTCTTATCAACCATTATCAAAACTATCAAAAAATGGAAGTATCTGATTTTCTTAAATTACTTTATCAAAGTAGTTTTGGTCCAAGACACCTCCATCTTATTCCGAATGTTGAAACCATACATAGATATTTGGATGAAGAAATTAAATCTATGACCCATAAGACTAGTTCCTATGAAGAAAATATTGGGAATGGTTATGTTAGGGTCTATCTTTCTTCTATAAAAAAAGGCCTCATTACACAAAGTCAATTAGAGAGAGCCTTTTTGTCTTCAATGAACGATGAAAAGAATATGGAATCAGCTAGTAAAACTTTTTATGGTGGAATCAAAGTTTTTATGGATTTATGTAAAAAAGATATAATACAGATTCCTTTGTCACAAGTAACCACAGAAATTGATAAGTATTTGATAAAAGGAGTAAGACCAATTCATCATTCAGAAATATATAGAAAAACATATAATCCCCATTATCGCGTGGTAGCGAAAAAACACTTAGAAATGAAAATCATTGAAGAATATGCAATTTAAGGAGAAAAAAATATATTTTATAATCCTAGGGAAAGAAACTCGGCACTTAAACCCCTTAAAATGACATAAACTCGGTACAGACAAGATATATTTATATTGTAAAGGTTCTATCTAAAGATGGAATCTTTTTTTATATTAAAAAATTCAAAAAGGTGAAGTTTAACTTTGACATTTTTACTTAATTTTTATATAATTATTCTATAGTTTTATACAAAGGAGAATAATATGAGAGTAGGAATTATCGGGCCAATCGGTTCAGGAAAATCAACTTTATCAAAATTATTAGCAGATCATTATAAGGTTCCAATGGTAGCTGAACCAGTTGAAAAAAACGAATTTTTACCTTTGTTCTATGAGGATAAAAAGACCTTTGCTTTATTAAGTCAAAACGCATTTTATTCTTCACTATTTTTATTAATGTGGAACTCAAAACATTATAAATCTTGTATTTTTGATTCAACATTATTTTCAAATCTTGTATTTACTGAATTATTGCGTTTAGAAGGTATCATGTCTGCATATGAAGTAGCTTTGACTTACGCTATTGCGGATGAACATTTAAAACGTTTGCCTGATGTTGATATCCATCTTGTTCTATTAAGAGATGAGGATCAATTGTTTGAGAACGTTAGAAAGCGTGGTAGAGACATTGAGAAAGATCAACACGATTATTTAAAATTTCATTATAAGAATTATTTTGATGTGTTAGAACGAATATTTAAGAATTATCAAGTTCCTGAAGAAAAAATACTTTATTTAAAAATTGGGGATATGTTTCAAGAAGATGAATTTAAGAGAATTTGCAATATTATTGAAACACGTTATAAAAAACTGCAAGAAAGATAATCATTTAAAGAATACAAGGCACTATTAAACGTTAGTGCCTTTTTCAGTGCTTATATGATATAATTTACTAAGAGGAATTTTAATGAGGAGTGAGAAGATGTACGAAAGTTTATTTAAGAATTATTTACCTACTTGTGAACAAGAAAAAATAGATAAAAGCTCAATCTTGAGTTTCATTAAAAGTAATAATGATTGTCTTTTAAGAACAAATCTAGTTGCTCATATTACATCTTCAGCTATTGTAGTAAACAAAACAATGGAAAAAGTGTTATTCATCCATCACAATATCTATAATTCTTGGGGATGGGTAGGAGGACATAATGATGGTAATCCTAACTTGCTAGAAGTGGCTTTGGAAGAAGCGAAAGAAGAAACTGGTGTTAAAAACATTGTTCCTTTTAATGATGAAATTATTGGTATTGATATAATCTTAGTTGAAAATCATATTAAGAATGGATTGTTTGTAGGAGATCATCTACATTTAAACGCAACTTTCCTATTAATTGCTGATGAAAAAGATAATCTAGTAATAAAAAGGGACGAAAATTCAGGAGTAAGATGGTTCTATATAAACGAAGTTATGGAATATATAACAGAGGAGAGAATAAAGGTTGTTTATAATAAATTATTCAAAAGAATTTCAGGGATAAAAAAGAGAGCTAAAAATAATGAGTGAGTGTCATTAACCATATACTTAGATATCTTATGCTATACTTAAATTAAGTATTATGAAAATAAACATACATTTTTTAAAGAAAGGATGTTTTAAAATATGGTGAAAGTTATATTCTTAAATCTACTTCGAAGTAAGTATGATATTCATGAAATCGTAGTTAACCCAGGAACTATACGTGATATAATCAAACAAATTCAGGTGATCTATCCAGAAGTCCTTTCTGAAGATTTTAAACATTCTGTTGTATTTGTTAATACAAATAGAGTAGTAAATCAATTTATGTATGACGAAGTAGTTAATGATGGAGATGAATTAGTATTTACTCATTTCATTGGTGGAGGGTAAACAAGTTAGCAAAAAACAAATAAACTGATAAAGTGTTTTTATTTTAGAAACACTTTTTTTATTTGTATATAAAGACGAATAATGCTTTTAATTCTTAGATTAAATATCCAATAAATATGTTTAGTAAAAACGAATATATTTATCACTCTAAATGCCTATAATTAGCGATGTAATTTACAAGTGGATTTCAGACAAAAAAAATACCCGTAAATAATTGTTTGATATTGAAACTATTTGTTGCAACAAAGAGGTTTATGCGTTATAATTTCGTTGTAAATCTATTATAGATTTTTTGTATCAAAATCAAACATAAAAACTAGTTTAGGAGGACACATCATGGAGCTAAGAAGACTATTGAGTAAATACACGAAAACAGAAGACAGTTTAATCATCATTTTATTGGAATTACAAACCATAAAAAAGAGTAATTTTATTTCTGAAAAAGAATTAGTTGAAATAGCAAACTATCTTGGAGTAACAGAAAGCAAAGTTTGTAGTGTAATGTCATTTTACACATTACTTTCAACAACTGAAAAAGGAAAACATATTATCCAAGTTTGTAATGATGTTCCTTGTTATTTGAATGATGATATTAATGTATTAGAAAGAATAGAAAGAGAATTAGGCATTAAAGTAAATGAAACTACAAAAGATAAAGAGTTCACTTTAGAACATACAAGTTGTATTGGGTGTTGTAATGAATCACCTGCGATGAGAATTGATAATGTTACATATACAAACTTATCTCCTGGTAAAATATCAAGTATTTTACATAGTGTAAGGGGGGTTAAACAATGATTGAGTTAAAAATCTTAACTAAAAGATTTGGAATAATTAACCCTGCTTCAATAGAAGAGTATATTGATAATGGTGGATATGATATGCTTAATAAAGCATTTACGATAAAACCAAAAGAAATTATAGAGGAAGTAATTAAATCTAGACTAGGTGGTCGCGGTGGAGCGGCTTTCCCTATGGCTTATAAATTACTAGGATTAGCGAAAGAAAACGGAATGAAGTATATAATCTGTAATGCAGATGAAGGAGAACCTGGTAACTTTAAAGATAGATTACTAATGGAAAATGATCCTCATCAAATAATTGAAGGAATGGCTATTACTGCTTATGCTACTGGAGCTACTAAAGGTTTCATTTATATTAGAGGAGAATATAGTAAACCTGCTGATATTATGCAATGGACAATTGATGAAGCAAGAAGAAAAGGAATAATTGGAAGAAAATCATCAAATCTTGATTTTGATATAGAAATTCGCTGTGGAGCAGGTGCTTATATCTGTGGTGAAGAATTTGCATTAATTGAATCAATAGAAGGAAAACCAGGAAGAACAAGAGTAAAACCTCCATACCCAACTCAAAAAGGATTATTTGATAGACCAACATTGCTTAATAATGTTGAAACATTATGTAATATTAATCACATTATAGATATGGGTGGAGATAAATACTCTAAAATTGGAAATAAAAATGCTTCAGGAACTAAGTTAATTAGTTTATCTGGGAATGTAAAAAATAAAGGAATGTTTGAAGTCCCTTACGGCACTACAATTAATGATATTATATATAAATTAGGAAAAGGTATTAAAGACAATCGTGAATTAAAAATGATTCAACTAAGCGGAGCAAGTGGGCCAATCATCCCAATAGAGTTGCTTGATATGGAAATAGACAATGAGGGATTTGATGGGTTTGGTGGCAAAATTGGAGCTGGAGCTATCATTGTAATTGATGATAGATTTGATTTATTTAAGATTTTATTAAAGACAATTAAGTTTTTTGAACATGAATCTTGTGGGAAATGTACACCATGTAGAGAAGGACATATTCAATTAGTAATTTTATTAAATAGATTCTTAAATTATGAAGCAACACTTAAAGATTTAAAATCATTAGAATCATTAGCCAATGTAATGAGTGAAACATCACTTTGTGGATTAGGACAGTCTTCACCAACTTCTATCCTAAGTACATTAAAGTACTTCAAAAGCGAATATCTTGAACGCTTAAGCGAATATCATTATAGTGAGGTGGAATAGAATGGTAAATCTAAGAATAAATAACATTGATATAGAAGTTAAAGAAAATATGTCTATATTAGATGCTGCCGCAGCTAATAAAATAAAAATACCTACATTATGTCATTATCCTGATTTGGATATAGATGCAGAATGTCGTATCTGTGTTGTAGAAGTAAAAGGACAAAGCAAACTACTAACATCTTGTTCAAACGCAGTAAGAGAAGGAATGGATATTAAAACTAATTCTCCACGAGTATTAAATGCAAGAAAGACTATAACAGAACTTATGCTTTCTAATCATGATGCTAATTGTCCTGCTTGTCCAAGAAGTTTGACTTGTGAATTACAAGACTTAGCAAATAAACTTGGAATTGATGAAAATAGATTTCCCTCAGTTTTAGATAAAAAACCAGTGGATAATAATAACCCGGCTATTGTAAGGAATTATAACCGTTGTATTAAGTGCGGACGATGTGTTGAAGTATGTAAAACTGTCCAAGGGATGAATGTTCTTGAGTCAATGAATAGAGGCCAAAAAACTGAAATTTCTCCAGCATTTGGAAAGTATCTATCTGATGAAAACTGTACATACTGCGGACAATGCGCATCAGTTTGTCCTGTTGGTGCAATCACAGAAAAAGATAACACGGATATTGTTTGGGAAAAACTGTATGATGATGATAGACACGTGGTAGTTCAAATAGCTCCAGCGGTTAGAGTCTCAATTGGGGAAGAACTTGGGTATAAAACAGGACATATTAATAATGGTAAGATAGTTTCAGCAATGAAAAGATTAGGATTTGATCATGTCTATGATACTAACTTCACCGCAGATTTAACAATCATTGAAGAAGGTAACGAACTTATTAGGAGAATGGAAACTGGTGGAGTTTTGCCAATGATTACTTCATGTTGCCCTGGGTGGATAACTTTCGCAGAGCAAAAATATCCTGAAGTGTTAAAACATATCTCAACATGTAAATCTCCCCAACAAATGTTTGGTTCTTTAGCTAAGTCATATTATGCCGATAAACAAGGAATTGATCCTGAGCATATTTATGTTGTTTCAATAATGCCATGTACTGCAAAAAAATATGAAGCTAAAAGAGAAGAAATGAGTCTTGATGGAGTTAATCCTGATGTAGATATAGTTTTAACTACAAGAGAACTGGGGAAAATGTTAAGACAAATGGGAATAGATTTTGAAGAACTTGATGAAATAGAATTTGATAATCCATTTGGAATCACAACCGGTGCTGCAGCATTATTTGGAACAACCGGTGGAGTAATGGAAGCGGCTCTTCGCACAGTTTATGAAGTGGTAAATAAAGAACCTCTTGAAGATGTAAACCTATTACCAGCTAGAGGATTAACTGGAATAAAAGAATCCGAAGTAAATCTAGGCGGAAAAATGGTTAAATTTGCTGTTGCTCATACTTTATCAAATGCTAAAATTATAGTTGAAGAAATACTTGCAGGAAATTCCCCTTATGCTTTTGTTGAAATTATGGCATGCCCGGGAGGGTGTATTGGTGGGGGAGGACAACCTTACGGAACAACTAATAAGGTTAGACTTGAACGAATGAAAGATATTTATCTTGAAGACGAAGAAATGGTCTATCGTAAATCCCATGAAAATCCAAGAATTATTTCCCTATATGAGGAATATCTAGACAAACCTCTAGGACATAAATCACACGAATTATTACATACGACATATAGAGCCAAACAAATATAAAAATAAAAATAATAACACTCCTTCTGAGAGTGTTATTATTAACTAATATTGTTGTTAATCTAATGACAGATGTGTTTTATATAAATCGTTTATCTGTTTAGCTAATTCTTCTAAAGTATGCGTACTTGTATTGACAATATAATCTAAATGTTTAAATCTTGATTTTCTAAAATGCTTTTTGTCTTCTTTAAATCTAGAAGATACGTTAATTAAACTGTCTCCCCTATTTAACATTCGAACTCTTCTAATTAACTCATCAGTTTCCAAAAATATGAAAACAGTATTTGGAATTTTTTTCTTAAAGATGCTATTGGCTCCTTTGGGGTCAACTATAATTACTTTATAAAAATCTGCACCTTCAACAGGAGAACCGTAGTGAGTGTCATTGTAAATTGCAGTTTCCAAGAACTCTTTATTAGACTTCTTATTTATAAAAACTTCTTCTGAGACAAAATGATAATCTACTCCATTTACTTCTGAATTTCTAATCTCTCTTGTTGTATAAGTAATCATTTTCTTGAAGTTATAGTTCGAGATTAGAATCTTTGCTATTTCAGTTTTTCCACTTGCACTCGCTCCAATTAATACCAACATAATATCACTCCTGAATAGTAAAATTGTACCAAAAAAATCATACAAAGTGAAGATACAATTGAAAATTAATTTAGAATAATTGTCATTTGATTTGTTTTAAACTAATAAAATTATATAATTATATAGTAGTACATGTTGAAAGGAGCAATAATATATGAAAAAAATATTTTTGTTAAGTATGATAACAATCTCTCTTTTACTATTAAGTGGATGCGGAGCATTACGCGAAAAAATTCTTGCTCCACCTGATGAAATGACTATTCCTGAAGGATCTTTAGTAGCAGAATGCACAGTTGATGATGATGTATTTAAGCATATTTATAAAGATGATGGTATATATCAATATTTTATTAATGATATATTGCAAGATGAGTCTAAACTAGATGTAATTCAAGAACAAGCATATTTAAATGGAGAAAGTATGGATAATTATCTTAATATTACATATAACACTGGTGAGTGTGTAATAACTGATTATTACGAGGATTAAATATTAGAATGCAAAGAAGATGATAAAAAATAATATGGTTAAGTTATAAAATAATTTAAATAATTTATTGCATTTAAAATAATAGTTTGGTATAATAACTATATACGAGGTGATAAAAATGTTAGAATTAAAAAATATTAGTAAAGATTACAAAGTTGGAGAAGGTACATTTAGAGCGTTAAATAATGTTTCAATGAAATTTAGAAAAGGTGAATTTGTTGCTATATTAGGACATAGTGGTTGTGGTAAAACTACTACCTTAAATATTATTGGAGGATTAGACAGATATACTGAAGGTGATTTAGTCATAAACGGTACGTCAACTAAAAACTTTAGTGAAAGAGATTGGGATGCATACCGTAATAATAGTATTGGGTTTGTTTTCCAAAGTTATAACTTAATTAGTCATCTATCTGTACTAGATAATGTTGAACTTGGAATGACACTTTCAGGTGTTAATAAAACTGAAAGAAAAGAAAGAGCTCTTGAAGTATTAGAAAGAGTGGGACTTAAATCTCATGTAAATAAAAAACCAACGTTATTATCAGGTGGAGAAATGCAAAGAGTAGCTATAGCTAGAGCTTTAGTAAATAATCCTGATATTATGTTAGCTGATGAACCAACTGGTGCATTAGACAGTAAAACAGCAAGAGAAATTCTAGATCTAATAAAAGAAATTTCAAAAGATAAATTAGTTATTATGGTTACTCATGAAGCAAAATACGCGGAAGAGTATGCCTCAAGAACTATTAAATTATTAGATGGTGAAGTTCTTGATGATACTGATAAATTTACTGGAGAAGATGATAATAGCGGATATACTCCAAACAAAACATCAATGAGTTTCTTAACTGCTTTAAAATTATCATTCAATAATTTAAGAACAAAGAAATTTAGAACAACAATAACGGCATTAGCATCAAGTATTGGAATTATTGGGGTAGGTCTTGTTCTGTCAATCAGTAATGGATTCTCTGGTATATTAGATGATCTTGAAAGTGATCAATTAGTTGGGTTACCAATTATGATTAATGAAGGACAAACATTTCACATGGGACCACCAATTCAAATTAACAATAATGTATTAGATGAAGCAGGAGAAAACGAAATAGTAGTTGATGATCCAGAGGAGTATACTCACGTTAATGATTTAACTGCTGAATTTGTCTCATATTTAGATTTGATGGATGAATCAGTATATACAACTGTTCAGTATAATTATGGATATAATCCACAATTATTGATTGAAAAAGATGGCGTAAGTACAACAGTTAGTAATTGGGATATTAATTTTATTAGCTATATTACTCCAGAAGATGATTTAGAAGAATATTATGAATTGCTTATAGGTGATTTTCCGCAAAATCCTTATGAAGTAACTTTGTTTGTAAAAGAAGGTAATGTTGTTGACATAGACATTATTGAATCTTTAGGATTTGATTCAGATTCTACAATAACATTTGATGATATTCTTGGAACAAAAATATATATTGCTAGAAATAATGATTATTTTGCAAAAACTAATAATTTATATGTTCCTCAACTTGCTCATTTAGATACTGTTCTTGCTGGTGGAGTTGAACTTGAAATTACTGGTATAGTTCAAATGATAGATGATACTATTAGTATTAGTGGAGATAATGGGATCTATTATTTATATGACTTAGAAGAAGAACTTATTAATTTAAATATGGCATCTGATGTGTGTATAGATCAAGAAGCATCAAATAATTCAGTCTTCACTGGTGAAGCTCTCACAGAAGATGAATTATCTGATACATTATCATTTCTTGGATGTAACAATACATTACCAAAAATGATAAATATATATACAGATAGTATTGATAATAAAACAGCTATCAAAGATTATCTTGCAGAATACAATGTTGGACTATCTGATGATGCTCAAATTCAAGAGTTAGATCTTGCTGAAACTATTGGAGATACTATGGGAACAATTATAACTATGATATCAATAGTTTTATCTTCTTTCGCATCTATATCACTAGTTGTATCAAGTGTAATGATTGGTATAATTATCTATATTAGTGTACTTGAAAGAACAAAAGAAATTGGAATTATTAGATCACTCGGTGGTCGTAAGAAAGACGTAAGTAGAGTATTTAATGCTGAAAGTATTATTATTGGAGCATTCGCAGGAATATTAGGAGTAACAATCACTTATATACTTACGTTCCCAATTAATATAATAGTAACTAGATTTGAAGAAACACTTACTGGAGTTGCTCAAGTTAATGTACTTCATTTACTTGGTCTAGTACTTATTTCAACAGTATTAACATTTATTGGAGGATATATTCCTTCAAGAATGGCAGCTAAGAAAAATCCAGTTGAGGCATTGAGAGTAGAGTAGAATAATAATGAAGGCGATTCATTTTGAATTGCCTTTTGTTAATGATCCAATATTTGATGTGAAACCAAAATAAAAGTGTAGTTCATTTTGAACTGCACTTATTTTTTGTAAATTATTCTATATTCATGATCTAAAACATCTATATAAAGTATTTGATTTACTAAAGCTCCTTTACCCAAAATGAACTTAATAAACTCACTGATCATCATATTCCCGACAATACCAGGAATAAATGTTGGGCTCTTTAAAGTATCCTCAATACCCTTTGTTTTGTTCATATATATTTCACTTAATATATTACTATTAGGCATAATTACACCAACTTGTCCATACCAGCCACCGATTGCCCCATGAATAAGTGGAATGTTATATAAAGACGAGTGTTTTTCAAGTATTAATTTAGTTTCAATATTATCAACTGCATCAAAAATGATATCAATATCATCTAATATTGATTTATCTATTGTGTCATCATATCTTGTTTCAACTTTTTTTATTTTTACTGAAGGGTTGATATCTTCTAAATTTTTCTTTGTAACTTCAGCCTTTGATTTTCCGATAGAACTAGTTGTAGAATAGATTTGTCTATTTAAATTCGACTCATCAAACTTATCAAAATCAACAATTACTAACTCTTTCACACCAAGGCGAACTAAACTACTAGCAATGAAACCTCCAAGACCACCAAGACCTACTACTAATACTTTTGTTTGGGTAATTTTTATATGTTCTTCTAGATTTATGATACCCATATTTTTACTATATTGATCCATTCTATCCACCAGCCATTGGTGGAAACAAATGGATTAAAGAAGACTCTTTAACTTCATGGTCTAACATAATATCTGGAGTGCTATCAAAATGATCTAAAATTATTATAGATATCTCTTTAATTGGGATTTTTAGTTCCTCTACGATATCTCTAACCCTCAGATTTTTTTTGTATTCAAACATAACTTCTTTTCCACCATATTTTCTTATTGCTGAATATAATTTAACTGTAATCATAATTATCACCTACGTACATTTTATAATATTTCTGTTCCATAAACAATCAGCACAACTTGGAGTGTAACTTAAACAATCATATTCTGTTGTCTCAATGAAACTACAACAATCCTCAAATTCACAATCAACACAACTAGGATGCTTTGTATTTAGAACACTTTCTCTAAATTCAGTATACTCTTTTCCATAGTATATTTCATTAATATTTAAATCCATAACATTTCCAAAAGAATGTTTTAAAACTGTTTTTTCTCTATTAAATACCCACTCAGTATAAGTGTTAGCAAATCTATAACAAGGAATAACATTACCTAAGTAATCGATATAAGTAAAATCATTTTCTACAAATTGACAGTAGCGTTCTGTTTTAATTTCCATATAGGGAAAAGTAATATTGATACTACTACCATATATCGCATATTTAGAAACTAATTTCATATATTCATGACCTTCATAGTTATAATTTTTAGTATAAAAAATATCTTTTGTTTGTTCTTTGTTTTGAGGTAACAGGTGTGAGACTAATATTTTATCTACATTATGTTCCTTAGCAAAATCAATAACTCTGTAAATTGTATCTTTATTAGATTTTGTTAGTACAAATGCAAATATAATTGATGGTAATTTTGAATTATTTTTCTTTTTACAGATATTGATATATTCTAATGTTTCTCGGATATGTGAAAATTCAGTCTTTCTAACTGAAAAGTAATCATCTTCAGTGCCATCAACACTAATTATGATTTTACTAAAGTTTTTACATACTATTTCAATTTTTGATTTAAGTATTATTCCATTTGTAGTAATCTCTAAATCATATTGTTTGAATTTCTCAATAGCATACTCAAATCCTTTAGCTATCGTTGGTTCTCCAATCCCACCGAAAACAATGCTTTCTGGATTTTTGAGATGAGTACTTATTTCATCAATAACTTCATTTCTCATATCACCTAAGGTATTTTCCCATGAATGTCTATAGCACATTTCACAGTTTAGATTACATCTATTTGTTAATTCAATATATACTTTTTTCATAATATTAATAAGGAATGAATATTGCTATTCATTCCTTAATAAACTTATAATCCTAAATCTTTAAGTTTTTCAGCTGTTGGGATACCTTCAGAATCCCAACCTCTAAGATCGTAATACTCAGGTAATAGTTGATCTAAATGATGTACATGTCCTTCAGTTGGACCACTTGGCATTGGTTCTATAAGTAATCTTGGAGGTAGTGTATCTTCTTCAGGTAAAATACCAGCTGCTAGATTGAATTGTTTTTCTAATGTATAGATTCTTTCTCCAGCTTTTAGTACATCATCAGCTGTCCATTTAGTACCTACTACACTATTATAAATATCTGCATATTCTGCAGCACCTAATGCGAATGAAGTAAATAAGCATAGTCCTATAGAATCAATAAATGCAGTTAAATCTTGGAATGTTTTTGTCCAGAAAGGTTTATCTTTTAAGTCTAAACGCTCAAGTTTAGTAGGTAAACCTAATATTTCTGGAGAAATCATGTATCCACGCACATGACATCCACCACGGTTAGAAGTTGCATAGTTTAAACCATGACCTTGTACACCACGAGGATCATATGCTGGGATTTCTAATTTCTTAACAGTCATTGATAAATCTGCTCTTCCATATCTATTACATAAGCGATAAGAACCATCAGCCATTTCATCTCCGAAACCTTCTCTGTTTGCTAGTTTTTTAGTCCAGTAAACAATTGCATCATCATTCCCAAATTCTAAATCATGACCTTCAAAATCAATATGATCTAATAAACCTTTTTGCTTTAATTCCATTGCAGCAGCAAGAGTAGAACCAGCAGAAATTGTATCAATACCTAATTGGTTACACCACCAGTTAGCTTCAATGATTGTTTCTAAATTTTTAACTCCACAATCTGCTCCAAATGCCCAAATTGTTTCGTATTCTGGTCCGCCACCTTCAACTTTATCAGTTTTAGTATAACGACCACAACCAATAGTACAACGGTGACATGGATCTTTTCTTACTAAATATTTTTCAGCAAGCGTTTCTCCTGAAATATCTTCAGCATTTGCGAAAACACCT
This sequence comes from Candidatus Izemoplasma sp., assembly GCA_029939945.1. GTDB lineage: Bacteria > Bacillota_I > Bacilli_A > Izemoplasmatales > Izemoplasmataceae > JAFGXW01. Next base: position 17,935 of record JAOZRX010000001.1, read on the forward strand.
TCCTGGAAATTATTCGTAGGTAAGATTCCATTAGCATTAATAACATTTACTAATACTGCTGTACCATAAGCTGGTAATCCTTGTCCTGTAACAGGATTTTCTTTGATTTTTAGATTAGCATCTTTGACATAAGCCTTAACTGAATCAGGATCAGCTAGAGATACTTTTAAATTACCAGTAACAACTATTGCTTTTAAAAGTTTGCTACCCATAACAGCACCAACACCACTACGTCCAGCAGCACGGTCTTTATCATTCATAATTGCAGCGATTTTACTTAATTTTTCCCCTGCAGGGCCGATTGTTAAAACGTTAGTTTTTTTGGTATCTTTTAAGATATCAGTTGTATCTCCAACCGTTTTACCCCATAAATCTTTTGCATCTAATAATTCTACGACATCTTCATTAATATTGATATAAATCGGATTTTTCGCTTTTCCTTCAACGATAATTCCGTCATATCCAGCATACTTGAGTCTTGCTCCCCAAGTTCCTCCAGAATTTGATGATGCTATTGTACCTGATAATGGTGATTTAGTAACTACCATATATCTTCCACCTGTTGGTGTAGGTGTTCCTGTAAGCGGTCCATTAATAAAAATTAATTTATTTTCTGGACTTAAAGCATCAATCTTTGGATCGATTTCATCGAATAGGATTTTAGTTCCTAATCCTCGACCTCCTACGTATTTCTTTGCAAGTTCGAAATCTAAGTCTTCAACTTTTACTGATTGATCAGTTAAGTTAATTCTTAGAAGTTTACCCATGTATCCAAACATTTAAAAACCTCCCTTGAGTTTTATTTGTATTCATCTTTTATTATACGAAATATTGAAAGGGTTTTCAAGGAAGGTTTGTAGATTAACTATTATTATTTCTGTTAATAGAATAAAATGACAATTAATATTTAATATTGATGTTCTATATGGTAAAATATTTATAGATAAAAAATATTCCGAGTTGTTTAACCTAAGGATATCTATGGTTATATAGCCGATGGGTCTAGCTAGAAATTGCTATTCCTCCCGCGTTTGGAAAGGATGTTAGATTTTTTACTCCTTTTTAGGCGTAAAAAATCTTTTTTTATTGAATTAGGGGAAGAGAGATAATATGAAAAAAGTTTTGATAGTAACAATGATATTGTTTACATTATTATTAAGTTCATGTTCGAGAGATGAATTACTATTAGTTACAACAACATCAGTTGAAAATAGTGGATTACTTGCTTATATTATTCCTAGTTTTGAAGAGGAATATGATGTATTTGTCAAAGTAGTCGCAGTAGGAACTGGAGCTGCACTTGAACTTGGAAAATTAGGAGAAGCAGATGTACTTTTGGTTCATGCTTATGATTTAGAAGTTGAGTTTGTTAATGACGGTTATGGTGAAAAGAGAAATAATGTTATGTATAATGATTTTATTTTTGTTGGTCCTAATGAATTAACTACAACTACACTCGCAGATACTTTAAATGAAATAATTAATAACTATGATTTTTACTCTCGAGGAGATAATTCAGGAACTCATACAAGAGAATTATCTATTTGGGAACAAAATGGTCATACCGTTGATGATTTTGGGAGTTGGTATAAAGAAACTGGGCAAGGTATGGGATCTACATTATCAATGACATCTTTAAGTGGATATTATACATTAACTGATCGAGCTACTTATTTATCAATGCTTGAAAATCTAGATTTAGTAATAGCTTATGAAAATGCAGAAGAACTTAAAAATCAATATGGAGTTATTAAGATTAATCCTGAGTCTCATAATAGAAATGAATTATTTGCCGATCAGTTTTATGATTGGATAATTAGAGAGGATACTCAAGAATTAATTGGAACTTATATAAAATATGATGAACAACTATTCTTTCCGAATAGTTAGTTAACTAGGTGATTTAAGTGATAATAGAAAGCACAATGAAAGCAGTAGAATTACTATTTTCTTTTGATTCAGAAATATATACAATTATATTTCTGTCTTTAGCTATATCTTTATTAGCTACAGCTACTGCGTCATTTTTTGGAACAATACTGGGAATTCTTATTAGTATATCAGATTTTAAATTAAAGAGATTTACTAAGAAAATTGTTTTCACTTTCATGGGAATTCCACCTGTAGTGATGGGACTTGTAGTTCTATTATTAATTACAGGACCTTTTGATGGAATGAATTTATTATTTACTAAATCAGCCATGTACATAGCTCAAACATTACTTGTATTACCAATTATTGTAGGTAATATAATTATCTCAAGTGAAAAAACTCAAAAGAAAATACTAGAAACTGCGACTACACTAGGCGCAAATAAATATCATAAAATAACTCTTCTAATAAAAGAAATAAAACCTTTCATTTTAATGAGTGTTATTTTAGGTTTCTCAAGAGCACTTAGTGAGGTTGGAGCAGTAATGCTTGTTGGTGGGAATATTAAAAACGATACAAGGGTAATGACTACATATATTGCCTTAAACAATAGCATGGGGGAATACTCTATGTCGATAGCAATGGGAATTATATTACTTCTTATTGCGTTTGTTCTTCATACATTACTTGCAAGGTTTAGAGGTGATTTTTATGATTGAGATAAAAGGTTTAGTAGTAAGGTATAAAACAGTTGAATTTAAATTTGATGATTATAAATTCAAGAAAAATATGATTTCAATTATAAGTGGTCGCAATGGAACAGGTAAAACAACACTATTAAAATCACTTTCTTCTTTAATTGAATATGAAGGAAATATAAAAGTGAATGGAGAAATAACATATAACTCTCAAGAACCAATCTTGTTTAATAGAAGTACATATGAAAATATAGTTTATCCACTAAGAATAAGAAACTTAGACTTGAATTTATATAAAGAGAAAATTGATAAGTACACTAGAGTTTTAAGTATTGATCATTTATTAAATGAAAATGCTTTGAAGTTATCATCAGGTGAAAAGATGAAAGTTTCAATTATAAGAAGTATTATATTTAATCCAGATATAGTACTACTAGATGAGCCTACAACTCATCTAGATTTAGAGTCAATCGTAGAGCTAACTACATTGATAAAAGAACTAAAAAATGAGTTAACATTCATTATTGTTAGCCACAACAGTTCATTCGTAGAAGAATTAAAAGACGAGGAATACCGTTTAGGAGGAAATCATGTTTATAGTTAAATCGATTGATGAAACAATAAAAATACTAAAAGATAATTTTAATGATTATAATATTAATAAAATCAAGATAAAACTAGAGGATGCACTTAATTATGTTGCTACAAGTGATATTGTATCAAAAGAAGATGTTCCTCATTTTGATCGATCAATAGTTGATGGATACGCTGTTGATTTTAATAGTGTAAAACTAGCAAGCAACTCAACACCCTCAATTTTAAAACTATCAGGTGAAGTGATTATGGGACAAGCATCACAGTTCACTGTTAACTCTGATACAACAGTTTATGTTCCAACTGGAGGGCATTTGCCAATGGGTGCAAACAGTGTTGTAATGATTGAAAATACAGATAAATTACTAGATGAGATTATTATTAATAAATCTGTATCCATGTTAGAAAATGTATTAAAAATGGGTAGTGATATTTCAATTGGAACAAAAGTTTTAAGTAAAAACACATTAATTACTCCATTAGTGATTGGAGCCTTAAAATCAATAGGAATTGACGAAATTGAAGTGTATGAAAAACTATCTGTTTCACTTATTTCAACAGGGGATGAAATTGTTAAGAATAAAGCAAAACTAGAAATTGGTGAAATAAGAGACATAAACAGTTACACAATTAGTAACCATTTAAGAAATAAAAATATCATCATCAATGACAATATTATTATTAATGATGATTTTGAGTTATATAAAAATGCAGTGATTAAGGGATTTGAAAATTCAGATATAGTAATTACAAGTGGTGGAAGCAGTGTTGGGGATAAAGATTATACATTTGATATTTTAAAGAAGATGGGCGCAGAGATATTAGTTCATGGGGTAAACATTAAACCAGGTAAGCCTACAATAATAGCTAAATATAACAACAAATTGTTCTTTGGTCTACCAGGACAACCTACTAGTGCTTTCTTTGTTTTAAATACTTTTATTAATACAGTAATTAATACTATTTATAAAATCAAGAAAGAGCTACCCTCACCGTATATTGAGGCAACACTTCAAATAAATGTTCATTCAGTATCTGGTAGAAGAATGTATCAATTAGTTAAAGTTGAATATAATGAAACTGGTAAATTAATTGCTATTCCATTATTTGCAAAATCAGGAATGATAAATGCTCTAAAAGAAGCTGATGGATATATTATTATTGATGAATTTATTGAAGGATATTCAGCTGGAAGAATTGTAAAAGTTTTTAGGTTGGGTGATTAGCATGAGAAGAAAAGTATATTTAAATAGCGTAGATTTAAAAGAGATACCTGGAATAATAGATAAATTAATTAGTGAATCCAAATATAATAATAGTCCTGAAGTATTAAAAACGACTAAACTATTAAATAGAATTACTTTTGAAGCAATATACGCAAAAGTATCTTCGCCTTTTTATAACGCAGCTGCTATGGATGGAATTACTTTGAAAGCATCTCTTACTTATGGAGCAAGTGAAACTAACCCAGTTACTATATCAAAACAAGATTATATTCCGGTAAACACAGGTAATGTTATTCCGTTGAAATATGATGCTGTAGTTATGATTGAAGATGTAATTGAAAATAGTGATGGATCGATAAACCTAATAAAAAGTGTAAGACCATTTCAAGATATTAGACCTATTGGAGAAGATATTGTTCAAGGAGATATGGTGTTACCTAAAAATCATAAAATTAGACCTGTCGATATTTCTGCACTTTTGAGTGCAGGAATAAAAGAAGTAAAAGTAATTAAAAAACCTCTTATCGCAATTATTCCTACAGGTGATGAGATAATAAATGATATAGAGGAATTAAAAGCTGGTAAAATTATTGATTCTAATTCTTACTACATTTTTAATGAGCTTGAATTGCTTGGAGGAAAGGCAAAAATACTAAGTATTCAAGAAGATGTTTTTGATACTCTTGAAAAAGTGATAGTCGAAGCAACTAATACTTGTGATTTAGTAATTATTGGTGCTGGAAGCAGCGCTGGAACAAAAGATTTTGCTAAATCAATAGTTGAGAAAAATGGAACTGTGTATGTTCATGGTATAGGTATAAAACCTGGAAAACCTACAATCATTGGTGAAATTAATAATACTCCAATCGTTGGATTACCTGGATATCCCGTATCAACTTTTATTGCATTTGATATAGTAGTTAAACCAATTATTCTGTCATATTTAAATCAAGAATTTAATTCACAAAGAATTGTAAAAGCAACCTTAACAAAAAAAGTATACTCATCACTTAAAAATCATGAGTTTATTCGAGTGAAACTTGGAGTAATTGATAATAGGATTATTGCAACTCCTCTTGATAGAGGAGCAGGAGTAACAATGAGTCTTGTTAAGGCTGATGGAATTATGGTGATTGATAAAAATAGCGAAGGGTATATTGAAATGAGTGAAGTTGAAGTTCACTTATTTAGAAATATAAAAGAAATAGAGAAATCTCTAATTGTTATTGGATCTCATGATATTTTGCTGGATAAAGTAGATGATTTAATGAGTAATGAAAAATTTCATTTATCTAGTTCTCATATTGGTAGTTTTGGTGGAATTATGGCAATTAAGAATAGAGGATGTCATATAGCTCCTGTTCATATTTTAGGAGAAAACGGAATCTATAATGACTTTATTATTGAAAAATATTTAGATGACACATATTCACTTGTTAGAGGAGTAACAAGAATTCAAGGGCTTTACGTTAAAACAGGAAATCCTAAGAATATAAAATCCTTGAAAGATTTAGAAAGAGATGATGTCACTTTTGTTAACCGACAAAGAGGAAGTGGAACTAGAATTCTTTTAGATTATTTACTTGAAAAAGAAAATATAAAAAAAGAAAATATTATAGGATATGATCTTGAACTTGGTACTCACATGTTAGTTGCATCTAGTGTATTAGATCCTCGTTATGATACAGGGATGGGAGTAGCTAGTGTGTCTAATTTAGCTAATTTAGATATTGTTGAAATAGGAGAAGAACATTATGATTTTATAGTTTTAAATGAAATTATTGATACTCCTTTATATAACAACTTCATCAAAGTTCTTCAGAGTGAAGAATTTATAAATGAGTTAAATAAAATGGGTGGATATAAGATAGACAATATCGGACAAATTATTAGGAAAAAGAGGTGATACAGTGTTAGATTCATTTAAAAGAGAAATTGATTATTTAAGAATTTCAGTTACTGATAGATGTAACCTCAGATGTTTATACTGTATGCCAGATGGTATTGATAAGAGACCACATGATGAAATACTTCGTGACGAAGAAATTGTTAAAGTAGTAAAAGAGTCTGTGAAAATAGGTATTAAAAAGATAAGGATTACAGGAGGAGAACCTCTTGTAAGAAAAGGAATTTACGAGTTAATCAGGAAAATACATGATGTTGAAGGTGTTAAGGAAATCACTATTACAACTAACGCTACTTTGTTATTAGGGAATGTTAAGAAACTTAAAAACGCAGGAATCTCAAGAGTTAACTTTAGTTTAGACACTCTAGATGATGAGAAATTCCAGTTTATATCAAATACAGATTTAACATTAGATTATCACAAATTAATAAAAGAACTTATTGAAAACGAAATGTCTCCAATTAAGATAAACGCTGTTCTTTTAAGAGGATTCAACGATAATGAAATCCCTAAATTCATTGAACTAGCTGATAAATATAATTTAATTGTAAGACTAATAGAACTTATGCCAGTTGGACATTTAAATTTTGATTATGATAAGTATTATATTAGTAAAGATAAGGTATTAAAGACCTATAAAGAACTAATTTTTCATCGTAAGGATAGCATATCAGAGTACTATCATGTTGAAGGTAAGAAAGGACTAATTGGCTTCATTAATCCAATTAGCCACAAGTTTTGTTCTTCGTGTAATAGAATCAGATTAACTGCGGATGGACATCTAAAACCTTGTTTACACAATAATAATGAAATTATGATTAAAGATATTGATGAAACACAATTACTTGATAAATTAAAAGAAGCAATTAAAGCAAAACCAATAAGTCACACATTGGATGAATCAAGAGATAATATTTCTGATCGTCCAATGAACAAGATTGGAGGTTAAGAAAATGAAATTATCACATTTAAACAAAGAAGGACGAGCAAAAATGGTTGATGTGACAGATAAACAAGATACAATTAGAGTCGCAATCGCAGAAGCTACAGTTAAAATGAAAAAAGAAACTTTGAAAAGAATAATTGATGGAGGAATGAAAAAGGGAGATGTTCTCGCAGTTAGTCAAATTGCTGGGATAATGGCTGCTAAAAAAACTCCGGAATTAATTCCAATGTGTCATCCGTTATTATTAACTGGAATTGATATTAGTTTTAAACATGATTTTAATATTGATGAGTTAACTATTAATTCAACTGTCTCTTTATCTGGAAAAACTGGAGTTGAAATGGAAGCTTTAACTGCCGTAAGTGTTGCAGCTTTAACAGTTTATGATATGTGCAAAGCGATTGATAAAGACATTATTATCAAAGAAATAAAATTAATTAAAAAAACTGGTGGAAAAAGTGGTTCATATAGGAGAACAGACAAATGACAGGAAAAGTTATTTCAATAAACATAAGTGAAAAAAAAGGTGTTGTTAAATACCCGGTTGATGAAGCTTTTTTTAAAATTAATCATGGGATAATCGGAGATGCTCATGCTGATAATTGGCATCGACAAGTTAGTATGCTTGGAATTGAGAGTTTTGAAAGAATGGAAATATCTGAGGGCATTGATTTACCAGTTGGATCATTCGCAGAAAACCTAACTACACAAGGAATAGAATTGTTTACTTTGCCAATTGGAACTATGTTCAAAATTGGTGAAACAATTCAAGAATTAACTCAAATAGGAAAGAAGTGCCATACAGGTTGTGCAATATCTCAACTTGTTGGTAAATGTGTAATGCCTAAAGAAGGTATATTCACAAAAGTTATTAAAGAGGGTATAATAAAACCTGGGGATGAAATAAAAATTATCACTTGAATGGGAGGTATCAAAAATGGTAGGAAAAGTTATATCATTAAACATTAGTGAGCAAACAAGTGTAATAAAAGAACCAGTTCAATCAGCTGAATTTGTAGCAGACTACGGGATAAAAGGTGATGGACACGCTGGCTCTGGACATCGTCAAATTAGTTTACTTGGTATTGAAAGTTATAATAGACTTGAAGAAAAAGGTAAAAAATTTAACTGTGGAGCTTTTGCTGAAAATATTACTACTGAAGGATTTGTTTTAAACAAATTAACAGTAGGAACAGTATTAAAAATTGGAGAAACAATTCAAGAGATTACAGAAATCGGTAAAAAAGGACACGATAAATTTGAGATTATTAAATTATTTGGAGCATATATTTTGCCAGTAGAAGGAATATTTACAAAAGTTATTCATGGTGGAATTGTAAAAGTTGGAGATAAAATTGAAATTTTAAAATAATAAAATAGATAGGATGATATTATGTTTAATGCTGCTGTAATTGTATGTAGTGACAAAGGAGCTAAAGGGCTTAGAGTGGACACATCTGGAGAATACATTAAGGAATTTCTAACTGATAAAAAATTTGAAGTTTTAGAGAAAGTTATAATTACAGACGATTTAGACACTATAAAAAACAAATTACTATATTATACTGATGAAATAGAAGTAGATTTAATTATTACAACAGGAGGTACTGGGTTTTCTCCTAGAGATAATACTCCTGAAGCAACAAAAGAAGTAATAATGAGAGAAGTTCCTGGGATTGGAGAAATGCTTCGAGCAGAGAGTTATAAAATTACACCAAGAGCATATCTATCTAGAGGAATTTCGGGAATAAGAAATAGAACATTAATAATAAATTTACCAGGTAGTTTAAATGCAGTAAAAGAAAATCTCTCATTCTTAGGAGATGTATTAAATCACGGATTAAAGATATTAAAACTTGTAGATACAGAATGCGGATAATAAAAAAACGACTTAGGTCGTTTTTTATTTATCTGAGCATTCTATTATTAATTCATCAAGTTGCGTAATGGTTACTGCATTATAAACTTTCCCGTCTATTGTAATATTAGGAGCTGCATCACAATTCCCAATACATTTAACTGGAACAATAGTAAATTGACCATCACTAGTAGTTTCTCCTTCTCTAATACCTAATTTATGTTCTAAATGTTTTAACAGTTTGCCACTTCCATTAAGGTGACAAGTTGTTCCGGTACACACACCAATATGGTGTAATCCAGTTGGATTAGTGTGAAACATTGAATAGAAAGAAGCTACTCCATTAATTTCTGCATTTGAAATTTTTAGTTTCTTTGAAATCAGATTTTGAACTTCAATCGGTATATATCCATACATATTTTCTGCTTCATGTAAAATTGGAATTAATGGACCTTTAATATTTTGGAAACTATCAATTATAAGTTCAAACTTCTCTAAGTTTATTTTTTCTCTTTGACTCATCATATTCACTCCTTTTTAATTCTGTCTTGATGCGTATAAATATTTAATTTTTTCTCTCGAGCAAACCCAATAATAGTTACACCTAATTTATCTGCTAATTTAACTGCGAGAGAAGTAGGCGCACTTCTGGATACTATCAAACTAATATTTATTAAAGCTGATTTAAGTAAAATGTCTGATGATATTCTTCCGCTTGTAATGATATAAATATCATCTCTTTTAATGTTATTCTTAAGTAAGTATCCAACAACTTTATCAACTGCGTTATGTCTTCCGATATCTTCAAATAACAGTTTCTCATCATCGTATAATACTTCAACACTATGAACTCCACCGGTTTCTCTAAATAAAATCGATTTTTTGTTAAGCGTTTGAACTTCATTTAAAATTTCCTTTAGTTCGAATTTGTAATTTGTTTTAACAAATGGGAGATCTTCATCTTTCATTTTTACTAATTGAGCATTACTACAAGCAGTGGACAAAATGTTCAATCTTTGAGTATTATTAGTTTCTATTTGTTTCTTAACTATTATATCACTTCGATGATTTTCTAGGTCTAAATTAAAACTAATAATATCTGTTAAATTACTTATGACAAACTCACTGAACAAATATCCAATTATTAGAAATTCGATATTTTCAGGAGTCATCATCATTGTCGAATAATGATTATCATTAACATATATTGATAATGGATATTCAGTGATTACCTTATCTTTAATATAAAATATTTCTTTTCCTATTACTTTTTGAACATCTAGAATATGATAATTCGAAGTAATATTTAAATAATCATCGTATAAATCAGATTCTTTATTTATATTCTTAAACATATCCATTTTTTGTTGATAAAAACTAACTTTCTGCTCACTTATATATTCCGTATTTAATTGTTTGACCAACCTTTGAAAACCATACGTTTTACCATTTAAAAACGTTTCTATTTTTGGGATTATATCTTTACTATAAACTGCATTGAAAGGTTCAATGAAGTTATTGTATTTAGCGACATATGCATCATGTCCTTTTGTTAAACTAATCATATAATTAATAAAATCAAAATTAATAAATGCCATATCACAAGCTATACAATAGTTGTATCTATTACTCGAATGAACTAGACCTGAATGTAGCCCAATTATCGGAGTATTTCCAGTTAAGATATCACTTACTACTTTTACATTCAGGGATTTGTAATGATCGGGATTGTTACTAACGACGATTACTTCTTTAAATTGTGTAAGTAGTTTTTCTATTTGTTGGTGAACTAAGAAACTATCACCAATTTTGATGAATTCCTTATTATACTTCATCCTTGAGGAGTTACCTCCTGCTAAAATAATTGCTGAGACATTCATTGTTAGACTTTCTCTACTATTTCGCAAGCCGCAACTTTTAATTCTGGGATATCACAAGTTGCGTCTAGTTCAGTATTAGTTAACATATTTGCTCCATCAGCAAAGTGGAAAGGCATGAATACAGTTAAATCACCGATTTTATCTGTGATATGAACTTCAGCCACTGTTTCTCCACGACGTGATTTTACAATTACTTCTTGCATATCATGTAGATTATATTTATCTGCTGTAAATTGGTTTATTTCAATGAAGTTTACAGGAACTATTTCATTAATCTCATTATTTTTACCTGTCATAGTTTTGGTATGGAAATGATAAAGAACTCTACCTGTTGTTAATGTTAATGGGAACGCTTTATCAGGTAATTCTCTTGCTCCCAAATAATCAACTGGAGTAAATAATCCAAGTCCTCTACTGAATTTATCTTTATGTAAGAATTTAGTTCCAGGATGATCTTTTCCAAAAACTGGCCATTGTAATCCAATTTCATTAATTCTTTCAAAATCAATTCCAGAATATATTGGTGCCACACTAGCGAGTTCATCCATAATTTCTGAAGGATGATTAAACTTTTGAGGGTATTCAAGTAATGTCATTAATTCTTGAATAATTACCCAGTCAGGTTTAGAATCTCCAATTGGGTCAATTGCTTTTCTAACACGTTGAACACGTCTTTCAGTATTTGTGAATGTTCCATCTTTTTCAGCATAAGTTGATGCAGGTAAAACAACATCTGCATATTCAGCAGTTTCTGTCATAAAAATATCTTGAACAACTAAAAAATCTATTTTATCCATTGATTCTCTGACATGAGTAATATCAGGATCACTTACGATTGGATTTTCACCCATTATGAATAAGAATTTAATTAAGTTATTATAAGCGCCATTAATAATATGAGGCAAACTTAATCCAACTTTATTACTTAATTTTGCTCCCCATGCTTTTTCAAACTTATTGTGTATTTCAGGGATATGAACTTTTTGGTAACCAGGATATACATCAGGCAATCCACCAACATCACATGCTCCTTGAACATTATTTTGTCCTCGTAAAGGATTAATTCCTGTTGATTCTTTACCAACACTTCCTGTCATCATTGCTAAGTTAGCAACACTCTTGACATGGTTTGTGCCGTTTGAGTGTTGAGTTATACCCATAGCATAGTATATACCTGCTTTTTTTCCTGCAGCATAAATACGAGCTGCTTTTATAATTCCTTCTTTAGTACATCCACAAATTTCTGCGGATCTTTCTGGTGGATATTGTTTAATGACTTCAATCATTTCATCAAAACCTTCAGTACGGGTTTTGATGAAATCCTCATCATATAGTTTTTCGTTATAAATTACATTCATCATCCCGTTTAATAATGCAACATTAGTACCCGGTTTAATTTGAACAAACACTTCAGCTTCATCAGCTAAATCAATTCTTCTTGGTTCAGCAACAATTATTTTTGCTCCGTTTTTTCTTGCTTGTCTCATGAAATTACCGATAACTGGATGAGTTTCAGTAGTATTAGAACCAATAACGAAGATAACATCATGATGTTTAACTTCTTCAATACTATTTGTCATTGCACCGCTTCCTAATGTAGTAGCGAGTCCAGCAACAGTAGAAGCATGACAAAGTCTAGCACAGTGATCGACATTATTTGTACCGATAACCGCTCTAATAAATTTTTGGAATAAATAGTTTTCTTCATTAGTACATTTAGCACTAGCAAGTCCAGCGAAAGCACTAGGTCCGAATGCTCTTTTTGTTTCATTTATCTTATTAACAATAACTTCATAAGCTTCTTGCCAAGAAGCTTCTACAAAAATACCATCTTTTTTAATAAGTGGTGTTTTTAATCTATCTGGATGATTTATATATCTAAAAGCAAATTTTCCTTTAACACATAATAATCCTTCATTAGGTGTTGTATCAATCGGATCTATTCTAACTACTGTATCTCCTTTTAAAACAACGTTAAATTGACAACCAACTCCACAATAAGGACATGTAGTTTTAACTTTACGAGTTTCTTTCATTCTGAATTTTACTTTACTCTTTTCAACAATTGCTCCTGTAGGACAAACACTAACGCAATTTCCACAGCTAACGCACATTGAATAATCCATTCCCTTATCAAAAGCAAAGGATACATAAGTGTCTTTACCACGTTCATTGAAACTTAAAGCACCTACTCCAACTAACTTGTCACATACATTTACACATTTACCACATAATATACATTTGCTTGGATCAATATAGAAAAACTTATTTGAATAATCAATTTCAAAGTCTCTTACTTTGATATCATATTCTTTTTCGCTAGGAACATCATAGTAATACATGTAGTCTTGAAGTTTACAATCTCCATCAGCATCACAAACTACACAATCATTAGGGTGACTTGCCCAAGTAAGTTTTAAAACTTCTCTTCTTGCTTCTAAGACCTTATCATTTTTTGTTTGAATTTCAACACCTTCACTCGGTATTAAAGTACATGAAGTCATTAATTTATTTGAATTGCTTGCTTCAACTAAACACATACGACATGCTGCTTCACCAGCAAATCGATCATCATGACAAAATGTAGGGATAAAAATATCATTCTTCTTACAGACATCTAATACAGTTTCATTCTCTTTAGCACTATATTCAATTCCATCAATTTTAAACTTAATTAGTTTTTTCATCTTTATTCCCCTCCTTTAACGGGCATACTACATACACCAGTTTTACATGTTTTATGTTCAATATGATCTATAAATTCATCATAAAAATGTGTTAAAGCAGAAAAGATTGGAGCAGGGGCAGCCTGCCCTAATCCACATAAGGATGTTGTTGAAACCATTTTCGATAAATGTTTTATTTTTTCTAAGTCTTCTAATGAGGATTTACCTTTAGTAATATCATCTAACATATTATATAAGATAGTTGTACCCTCTCTACAAGGGGTACATTTACCACAAGATTCTTCAGCATTGAATTTCATGAAGTGTTTAATAGTATCAATTATACAGTCATTTTGATCAGCAATAATAATTCCGCCTGAACCCATTATTGATCCTAGTTCCACAAGACTATCAAAATCAATTATTGTATCTAGATGATCTTTTGTTAGAACACCACCACTTGGTCCACCAGTGAAAGCAGCTTTAAACGTACTGCCTTCAGACATTCCGCCACCTATTTTATATATTACATCATATAGCGTTATTCCCATTGGAACTTCGAAAATACCCTTATTCTTAGTTTTTCCAGATAAAGAAAATACCTTTGTTCCAGTTGATTTTTCTGTACCAATTTTACTATACCATTCTCCACCATTAAGGATGATTGAAGAAACGTTAGCTATTGTTTCAACATTGTTAATAATAGTAGGTTGCGCGAATAATCCTATTTGCGCAGGGAAAGGAGGCTTGTTTCTACTAAGTCCTCGTTTTCCTTCTATTGATTCCATTAATGCAGTTTCTTCACCACAAATAAAAGCACCTGCACCTAATCTAATTTCTATATTAAAACTAAAATCTGTATCAAATATATTATCTCCTAATATCTTAAGTTCTAAAGCGTCATCAATTGCTTTTTGAAGTCTTGATGCAGCAAGAGGGTATTCAGCTCTAACATAAATATAACCTTTAGATGCTCCAATAGCGTAGCCAGCAATCATCATTCCTTCAATATTGTTATGGGGATCTCCTTCTAAAATATGGCGATCCATAAAAGTACCCGGTTCACCTTCGTCTGCATTGCAAATAACATACTTATCATCTGACTCATATCCTAAGGCAAACTTCCATTTCAAACCTGTTGGGAAACCTACTCCACCACGTCCTCTGAGTTTAGAAATAGTTATTTCATTAATAACTTCTTTTGGGCTCATTGTAAGTGCTTTTGATATTCCTTGATATCCATCATTTGCAATATATTCTAAAATACTTTCAGGATCAATTACCTGATAGTTTTTTAGCACTATTCTTTGCTCTAAGGGATGAACATTCTTTGCTGCAACAAATTTTGGGTTGTTTTCTAGGAAGTCTTTTTTTATTTGATTTAATAGTATTTGATTCATATGGTCCTCCTCATGAAAATTAATAAATATGTAAGCGAATACAATTTATATTAATTATATCACAATGTGAATTGAATAGATAAGTTTCTCCGGAATTTCTAATTAATATCAAGTTTCTTCAAAGTATAAATAAATAATTGAACAATTAGGAGAAAAACAACATAATCCTTTACTTTTTCTCTATATGTGGTACACTTAATTGCTTTGTGGTAATAGGAGGAAATATGTTATACAAAAATAAACAAATTGAAAAATCATTAACGGAAATGGGTTTTGAAGAATTTACGGAAATTCAAGCAAAGACAATTCCACTACTTAACGAAGGAAAAGATGTAATTGGGCACTCTCAGACTGGTACTGGGAAGACAGCTGCATTCACTATTCCAATACTAGAAAATCTTAATTATGAAAATAATTTAATCCAAGCGATTATTTTATGTCCTACCAGAGAACTTGCAGTACAAGTAAAACGCGAAATCGATAAAATTGGTAAATACATTCAAAAATTAAAAACAGTTTGTGTTTACGGTGGCGAACCTATATCTAAACAAATTCATGCTTTAAAGCGAAAACCACAAATCATTATAGGTACTCCTGGAAGAACTATCGATCATATTAATCGAAAGTTAATTAAGCTGCAAAACGTTAAATTTGTAATATTAGATGAAGGCGACGAAATGTTGAAAATGGGATTCAAAGAAGACATCGAAACAATTTTAGACGCAACTAACGCGACTCATCAAACAATGATATTTAGTGCAACAATGCCAAAGACAATTCAAAACATTGCTAAAAGATATATGAATGATCCTGTTCATGTAACTGTAGTAACTGGAGAAGAAGCTAATAAAGACATTACGCAATACTATTATACTGTTAATGAAAAGAATAAACTTGAAGCAGTTTCAAGATTACTTCATGTTTATAATCCTAAATTAACATTAATATTTTGTAACACTAAAAGAAAAGTAGATGATGTTACAAGAGAATTAATAAAAAAAGGATACAACGTTGATAAGATTCATGGTGAATTACCTCAAACAGCACGTTTAGACGTGCTTAACAAATTCCACCATGAAGTATTAGAAATCCTTGTAGCAACTGATGTTGCCGCACGTGGATTAGATATTAAAAACGTTGGAGTTGTAATTAACTATGATGTACCTGAAAAAGCAGAGTATTATGTTCATAGAATTGGCCGTACAGGTAGAATAGGAAACAAAGGATATGCCTTTGCTTTAGTAAATAGAAAAGACATGGGAAGATTAGAACAAGTCATGAGATTTACTAAACAAACAATTAAGAAAAGAAATATTCCTACTCCAGAAAAAGTAATCAAAGTAAAACAAGAAAAAGAACTAGAAGAAATTATGGACATTGTAAATAACCAATCTACAAATAGACAAGTAGACCTTGCACAAAAATTACTTGAAGGAAATGAACCTTTGAAAATTGTTTGTGCATTACTAAGCAAAATAGAGAAAAAAGATACTTCAGGTAGAGTCTTTGGAGATATTAATGAAAATATTTCAAAAGGTTCAAATAGAAGAAGTGGTGGAAGAAACGATCGTTCTTCAAGTAGAAGAAATGATGGTGACATGGTAAGATTCCATATTAATATTGGTACAGGACTTGGACTATCTCCGAAAAAACTTGCTGAGTTTATTGGTGAGAAAACTAAGTTAAGAAACCAACAAATTAAGGATATTACTATTAGACATGCATTCTCTTTCTTCACTGTTAATAAAAAACATGAAAAAATGGTTATGAAGACTTTATCTAACTTTACTTATCAAGGAAAAAGAACTTCAATTCAACGTGCAAAAGAAAAACAATAACAGTACAAAAAGATAATCAACTGATTATCTTTTTTTTGTTTTATTAAATAATTGTATATTTTATAAATAAGCATTTTATCTTAATTAGAAATATGAGTAAATTATAGCATACTATTGCTAATTTAATATAAAATATATGTGGCAGGTGATATTATGAAAAAAATGATATCCTTAACTGATTCAATCTATTCTATTGTAAAAGATTATGAAGAAGTTATTGAGGTAATGGAAATCCTAGGATTCGAAGGTATGACTAATAAAAAAACTATTAGCACAGTTGGTAGAATTATGACCTTGGAAAAAGGAGCTAAATTTAAAAACATTGATATAAATATAATAAAGGATGAATTTGAGAAACATGGATTCATTGTAAAGGAGTAATAGTTATGAGTGAATTTATTAATAATGATTCTTTGAGAAGAGAAAAGTTAAAAGCTTTGATTAAAGAATTACATGCAGGTGCGACTGTAGAAGATGTGAAGGATAGATTTAAGACTGAATTTGGAGGAATAACTACAACAGAAATATCGCAAATGGAACAAGAACTTGTTGCTGAAGGACTTCCAATTGAAGAAGTTCAAAAATTGTGTGATGTTCATGCTTCTGTGTTTGATGGTTCGATTGAAGATATTCATCCAAAAAAAGATAACGCGCAGATTAAAGGACACCCAGTTTATGTTTTCTCACTTGAAAATGATAAACTAGAAGAAGTAATTAAAGATGAAATAACACCTTATATTGAAACACTTAAAAAAGGATTAGATAACACAGCAATCTTAATGTTGAGAATTGGATTTGAGCGTTTAGCTCAAATCAATATTCATTATTCTCGTAAAGAAAATGTGCTTTTTCCAATGCTTGAGAAACATGATATTACAGCTCCACCTAAAGTAATGTGGGGAATAGATGATGAAATCAGAAGTGAGATAAAAGAAGTATTATCTATCTTATCTCAAAATACATTTGACAAAAATACATTAGTTCAAAAGGCTACTAGGACAATCACAAAGACGTCAGAAATGATTTTCAAAGAAAATAATATTTTAATTCCTTTAATGAACACTACTTTCTCATTAGTAGAATGGTACAATATTGATAAAGCACAAAGAGAATTTGGATTATGCTTAATTGAAGCTCAAGAAGATTGGGATATCAAAATCGATGATTTAGACAAAGAAGAACTTGCTGAGGAAGTTACAAATCAAGATGGTGAAATAAAGTTTGATGCTGGTTCATTAGTTCCTGAGGAAATTAACGCAATATTAAATACAATACCTTTGGATATTACTTTCGTTGATAAAAATGACAAAGTCAAATACTTTACACAAGGTAAAGAAAGAATCTTTGATCGTCCAGTTACAATTATTGGAAGAGAAGTTAGTATGTGTCACCCACCATCAAGTGTTCATATCGTTGAGCAAATCGTTGATGATTTTAGAACAGGTAAAAAAGATAATGAAGATTTTTGGATAAAAATGGGACCTAAATTTATTTATATACGTTACTTTGCAGTAAGAAATAAAGTTGGAGAATTCCTTGGAACATTAGAGGTTACTCAAAATATTAAACCTATTGTTGAACTCGTTGGTGAAAAACGATTAATGAGTAATTAAATCTTAATAGTATATCAAAAAAGTACAATTAGAATCTCTCAATTGTACTTTTTTATTATCTATATTTTGATTTGGTTTAGATAAAATTCATTGTAACTCAGTAAATCTAGGTTAACTTATATATATTTAGATAAGGGGTTCGTATATCGCATACAAACTAACTAAGCCTGATTTTAGTTGGGTTTCTTATTTAAGTATTTGAATATATATGGTATAATTATGCTGGTAATTTTATCTGTTTATTTAAAAAGATTCCTTCTTCCAACTTTTAATAAACTGGAAGGAAATTTATTTAAGGAGAACTAAAAATGAGAAAAATCACTCGTGAAGTAGTAGAAATTGACAAGGAAATGAGAGATATTATCAAGAATATTTTAGAGGAAAAGGAAAAAATTCCTGAATTTCTTCATGCTGAAAAAGAGAAGATATCTTTGGAAGAAAGACAAAAAGCTGAAGATATTATTGAAAAAAGAAAACAAGAGATAGAAATTGATCTTAAGCGCAGATTGGATAATGCAAAAAAGGAATATACTGTATCCAAAGATTATATTGACAAGACATTTAATAAATATCGAGAAGAGTGGGTTAAAGAAATATTTGAATATTGTATATCTGAGTAAAAAACAGAGGTGGATTTATGGGTTCATTTACTAGTAACGCAATTATATCAAAAGCAAAGAATATATATGGAAATAGATTAAAAAAAGAAGACTATGACTACATGGTCTCTTTGAAAAGTGTTTCTGAAGTAGAGTTATATTTGAAGACAAAACATTATTATAAAGACTCTTTAAAGAATACACAAAGCGGTTTTGTTCATCGTGGACAACTTGAAGAGATTATTAGGAAAGTTATTTTTTCACACTCATTAAAGTTAGTACATTTCATTAAAACAAAAGATTATTCATTTTACACATTGAACATGGTTCAGCGGGAAATAGATATTGTTCTTTCAGTTTTACGTGCGATTATTTCAGGAGAATATGATGCTATGTTAGCTAATTATCCTTCTCATTTTAAAAAGCATGCAAGTTTTGATTTAGATAAGCTAACTATCTCAAAAACATATGATGATTTACTGGATTCCCTAAAAAACACAAGATATTTTGAAGTATTACAACCATTTTATGAGAAAGAGACAGAGTTGATTAAGTATGTAGCAATTGAACAGTCTTTAGATATCTTATTCTATGATGTTGTTTTTCAGCGAATAGCTGATAATTATAAACGAAAACATAGAGAAAAGTTAGAAATTATTTTTTCTACAAAAATCGAGTTAAACAATATTGTTAAGATATATCGTTTAAAAAAATTCTACAAAGCTGATAGAGAAACAATTTTAGAATCATTAATACTTAAATACTCGAGGATAAGTAGTAAGAAACTTGAAGAAATTATTTCTTTAGATGATGCAGATTTAATCTTGCAATACTTAGAAAAATCTGAATATTCTAAATATATGGATGAGAAAGAATATATATACGTTGAGTATTACGCAGAACGTATGAAATATAATCTTTCGAAGAGATATATGTATTTCTCAAATGATGCTCCTGAAGTATATTCTGCATTTATTATCTTAATGGAAATAGAAAGAGATAATTTGTTTAATATAATAGAAGGTATCAGGTATGAACTTGAGGAAGAAGAAATAAGAAGAATGTTGATATACTAGAGAAGAGGTGAATCTAGATGGCAATCGCAAAAACAAATCTTATTAATATTACTGCACATATGGAATATCTTGATGTTGCTTTGGAGAAATTTATCAATTTAAAGTGCTTTCATCCAATTGAATCAAGCATGATTGTTGGAAAAGTACATGGATTGACAACTTTTCATTCGGAAAATCCATGTAGTATTTCTCTAAATGAGATACTAGAAATTGAAAAGGAATTCAATTTTAAGATTGAAGAAATAAAAGTAGAATATATCGATCGCTCTATAGATGCAGTATGTGGTATTATTACGTCAATACATAAAAAATTAAAGAAACTAGTTGAAAAAAGAAGAGATATTCAAGATCAAATTAAAAAACATGAAGATGCTTTAGTTCAAATTAGGAATATTGAGTCGCTAGATATTTCATTTGATGACATGTTTTTATGCGAGTATATTTCTGTTCGAGTAGGAAGAATTCCTAAAGATAGTATTGAAAAACTAAGATTTTATCGATCAAGACCATTTGTTTTTATGTCTTTTAGTGAGGATGAACACTATTCATGGTGCATGTATTTTACTGCGAATAGATTTAAAAGAGAGGTAGACAATATATTCTCATCATTATTCTTTACTAGAATATTTATTCCTGAATTTGTGCATGGGAAACCTCAAGATGCAGAAATTGTATTACAAAATGAAATTTATAATGCAAAAAACGATTTAGATAGACTTCAGGAGGAAGTTGATAAATTTCTAATTGATTCTAGTGAAAATTTATCATATTCTAAGAGTTCATTAAAGTATATATCAAAAATTAATGAAGCAAAGAAATATGTTGTTGGATTAGGAGATAAATTCATAATTACTGGTTTTGTTGAAGAAATCGATGTAGATACAGTATTAGGTAAGTACGAAGAAATTGAAGAAATAGCTGTTGAAGTTTTCCCATCTGATTATGATAAGAGGTTAACACCTCCAACAAAATTAAAAAATGGATGGTTCAGTAAACCATTTTCAATGTTTGTTGAAATGTATGGATTACCTAGTACAAAAGATATTGATCCTACTCCTTTCGTTGCTATTACGTATTGTTTGCTATTTGGAATAATGTTTGGAGACGTGGGACAAGGATTGCTACTTGCATTACTTGGATTCATGCTTGTAAAATTCAAAGGATTAAGAATTGGTAAAATAGGGATTAGAGTTGGAATTTCCGCTGCATTTTTTGGGTTAATATACGGATCAGTTTTCGGAAATGAGGAGATTTTAAATCCTTTATATACAGATATTCTTGGATTTAGTCATAAGCCTATACATGTGATGGATTCTAATTTTACAATGACATTATTATTAGCTGCAATAGCAATTGGAGGCTCCTTAATTGTTCTATCGATGGGGTTAAATATTTATACAAATATGAAGAAAAAACATTACGCAGAAGTTTTATTTTCTCATAATGGATTAGCTGGATTGTTATTCTACTTATTCATTGGAGTAGGGTTTGCAGTTCAAAGTACATATGATATAGTTGTATTTAATAATTTAACGATTATATTACTTGTAGCCATACCGTTAATATTAATATTCATGGCAGAACCTTTAGATAGATTGTTTGATAAAGAAAAAATGTTTCCTGATGGAATCGGAGGATTTTTCACAGAAGGGATCTTTGAGTTATTTGAAGTGCTTTTATCATATATTACTAATACGATGAGTTTTATGCGTGTTGGAGGATTTGTTTTAGCACATGCAGGAATGATGTTAGTTGTTTACAGTTTAATGTCTATGCAGAGTGGAGTAGTAGGAACAACAATTGTATTTATTTTCGGGAACTTATTCGTAATGGCTCTTGAAGGATTGATTGTTGGAATTCAAGTGTTACGTTTAGAGTTTTTCGAAATGTTTTCACGTTACTACAAAGGTGATGGCTTGGCATTTGAGACTTTTAAATAAGAATAGGAGGAATTTGAAATGTTAAACGGAATTGAATTTTTATTACCATTAATATTGTTATTATTAACATTTTTACCATTCGTTAAAGTATTTAGGGAAAAAGTAAAAAAAGAATCTTTTGTTAGAAGATTAGTTACACAAATTTCATTATTTGCTGCATTATCTGTTTTTACTTTCTTCTTTGCTATAAGTAATCAAGTTGTATTTGCAGCTGATGATGTTATTACTAGTGGTATTGAAGGAACTTTAGCACAAGGACTTGGGTTCTTAAGTGCTGCTTTAGCTACAGGATTAAGCGCAGTAGGAGCAGGAATTGCTGTTGCAGCAGCTGCACCAGCAGCAATAGGTGCTTTTTCAGAAAATGAAAAGAACTTCGGTAAATCATTAATTTTTGTTGCCCTTGGAGAAGGAGTAGCAATTTACGGTTTATTAATATCGATTCTAATTATCAATAAATTATAGTATAAAGAGAGTTGGATTTTTATGAAATTTTTCTTACTTTCTGACAATATCGATACTCAAGTTGGTATGAGACTTGTTGGAATTGAAAGTGTAATAGTTAATAAGAAGGAAGATTTAATTGAAGAACTCGAAAAAGTGTTAGCCAATCCCAATATAGCTATTCTTTTAATCACGACTAAATTAGTTGAATTAGCTCCTAAAATGATATCTGAGCTAAAACTTAAACAGTCAAAACCTCTAATCGTGGAGATTCCTGATCGACACGGGACATCCAATGTTGGTGAAATGATTAATAAATATGTTAGTGAAGCTATTGGCGTAAAGCTATGAGGTGAAAATAATGGAATATAATAATTATGAGAAGTTACTTGATTTCTTTAAAAAGGAAATTAATCAGATTGGTTCTGAAAAAATCAAAGAATTAGAAAATGAGATTAGTGAAATTAAAGATAGAGAAATAGGTAAAATAAGAAGCGATATTGAAGAAAATGTTAACCGATACAAGATGTTTGAATTAAAATCTGTGAATACAGATCATAGTTCAGAAATTAACAAAATAAATAATAAAAACCATCGTCTGTTGATGCAAAAAAGACAGGAATTAATTGATAGTATTTTCAACGATGTTATAAAAAAAATAAATAAATATATTAAAACTGATAACTACTATCAACTAATGAAAAAAAAATTATTAAAGGCTCTTAAAATATTAAAAGCAGATGATATAGTATTTAAATATAAAAAAGATGATAAATTACTAAAAAAAATCTTATCAGAAAATGGATTTAAAGATAAAACAACGATTGCAAGCACAGATATATTAATTGGAGGATTTATTGCCTCTAGTGTAAAAAGAAGAATAGAGATTAACGAGACTTTAGATGTAAGACTAGAAGAGAAAAAACAATGGTTTTTTGAAAATTCCAATCTTTTTATTCGTAACTAGTTTATTTTTTGCGAGGTGAGATGATGAACGAAAATGTAATTTTTTCTATAAATGGTCCTGTTATTAGGGTGAAAGACACAAGCACGTTTTCTATGTTGGAGATGGTTTTTGTTGGGCACAAAAAACTATTAGGAGAAGTTATCGAAATATCTAAAAAATTCACAACTATTCAAGTGTATGAAAGAACTGTAAATCTAAAACCCGGAGAACCTGTATTATCAACTAAAGAAGCAATTTCACTAACATTGGGACCAGGAATTATAAACAATATATTTGATGGAATAGAACGTCCTTTAAAAAGTATTGCGAAAGAAAGCGGAGCATTTATACCAATAGGTAGTAATGTAGATCCTTTGAGTATAGATAAAGAATGGGATGTAACTTTTAAAATTAAGATAGGAGACTATGTTACATTTGGTGATATATATGGTGTGATACCAGAAACTAAAATTATTGAGCACCGTTTGATGGTTCCTAAAGGAGTAGATGGACAAGTTGTTGAAGTTGTTCTTGATGGATTATATCGTCTTTACGATGTTGTTGCTGTAATAAAAGACAAATTTGATGTTTTACACGAATTAACTCTTTGTCAACGTTGGCCAATAAAAACTCCTAGACCAGTTGCTGAAAGAATACAGACAACAACTCCATTAATTACAGGACAGCGTATTATTGATACTTTGTTCCCTATTGCTAAAGGTGGGACAGCTGCAATTCCCGGAGGATTTGGATCTGGGAAAACAATGATGCAACATCAAATAGCAAAATGGTGTGATGCAGATATTATTATTTATGTAGGTTGTGGAGAAAGAGGAAATGAAATCACACATGCATTAGATGAGTTTTCGACTTTAGTTGATCCTAAATCTGGCGACTTATTGATTGAAAGAACAGTGCTGATTGCTAATACTTCTAATATGCCAGTTGCTGCTCGTGAAGCGAGCATATATACCGGAATTACAATCGCAGAATATTTCCGTGATATGGGATATCATGTTGCAGTTATCGCAGATTCAACTTCTAGATGGGCTGAAGCTCTTAGAGAAATTAGTGGTCGCTTAGAAGAAATGCCTGCTGAAGAAGGATTCCCACCTTACTTATCTACAAGACTTTCACAGTTTTATGAAAGAGCTGGTTATGTTAAAACATTAAATGAACTAACAGGTTCAATTACCATTATTGGTGCAATTTCTCCGCAAGGAGCAGACTTTTCTGAACCAGTTACCCAAAATACAAAACGCTTCGTTCATTGTTTTTGGGCTTTAGATAAACAACTAGCTTATAACCGTCATTATCCAGCTATAAATTGGTTACAGAGTTATTCTGAATATATTCAGAGTTTAGTTAAATGGTATAACCGTAATGTAGATATAAACTTTTTAGATAATCGACAAAAGTTTATTGCTCTTTTAGCTGAAGAAGATAAATTAATGGAAATTGTTAAATTAATTGGAAGTGACTTGTTACCTGATCACCAAAAACTTATAATCGAAACCGGAAAATTGATCAGAACAGGATTCCTTCAACAAGATGCTTTCCATAAAGAAGATACTTTTGTTCCACTAGATAAACAGAGCAAAATGATGGAGATAATTCTTTACTTACATGACCAATCACTTAAAGTACTCCAAAGTGGAGTAGCTTTTCGTATGATTACAAATACTAATATATTTAGTGATTTATCAAAAATGAGATATAAAATAGCAAATGATGAATTAGAATTATTTGATAATTACCTAAAGAAAATAGATACTGCTTTAGCTGGTGTCAGATAGGAGGCAACTATGAAACTTCAATATGTCGGATTAGAAGAAATTAAAGGACCATTAATTGTTATTGATCATGTTAAAGATGTTGCTTATGGAGAAGTGGTTGAAATAGAATTAGACGATGGTACTATAAGAAGAGGCGGAGTAATTGAGATATCTGGTGAAAAAGCTCTTATCCAAGTCTATGAAGGTACCCAAGGAATTTCATTAGAGAATACAAAAACTGCTTTTTTAGGTCATCCTATTCGTATGGGACTTTCAAAAGAAGTTCTTGGACGTGTATTTAGTGGAACAGGAGAACCAATTGATGATTTAGGTCCTATTTTTGTTGATGAGTATAAGGAAGTATATAGTTCACCTTTAAATCCGATCTCTCGGATTTATCCAAGAAACTATATTCATACAGGTATTAGTACTATTGATGCTTTGACAACTTTAATAAGAGGGCAAAAATTACCGATATTTTCTGATTCAGGAATGCCACATGATAAACTAGCTGTTCAAATTGTAAAACAAGCACAAATTTCAAAAAATGAAAATGATAATTTTTGTATTGTGTTTGCTGCAATGGGGGTTAAAAACGATGTTGCTGATTATTTTAAACGCTCATTTGAGGAAGCTGGAGTACTTGATAAAGTAGTTATGTTTTTGAACTTATCAAACGATCCAATAATTGAAAGAATAATAACACCTAGGTGTGCCTTGACAACAGCGGAATATCTTGCTTTTCAACAGGATATGCACGTACTAGTTATCTTGACAGATGTTACATCATATTGTGAAGCATTACGTGAATTCTCTTCATCAAAAGGAGAAATTCCTGGACGTAAAGGGTTCCCAGGATATCTTTATTCTGACTTAGCTTCAATATTTGAAAGAGCAGGAATAATTGAACAATCAAAAGGTTCAATAACACAAATTCCAATATTAACTATGCCAAATAACGATATTACTCATCCTATACCAGATTTAACTGGGTATATTACCGAAGGGCAAATCGTATTAGATAGTGAACTTAAGCAAAAAGGGATATACCCTCCTATGGGAATATTGCCTTCATTATCACGCTTGATGAAGGACGGAATCGGTGCTGGATATACTAGGGAAGATCATCAAGCTCTAGCAAATCAAATATTTGCTTCATATTCTAAAGTAGGAGAAGCGAGAAGCTTAGCTTCAGTAATTGGAGAGGATGAATTAAGCCCTGTTGATAAGGCTTATATTGATTTTGGGAATCTATTTGAAAAACATTTTATAAATCAAGGGTTCACTGTTTCTCGTTCAATTGAAGAAACACTCGATTTAGGATGGCAACTCTTGAGTATGTTATCAAGAGAAGAACTTAACAGAACAGAAGATAGATTTTTAGACCAATTCTATAATCATAAACAAGCTGTTGAAGATTTTGGCTTAGAAGAAAAATCAATTATAACATCACTTAAAGAAATAGGTGATTAGATGGCCCATAAACAAATATTTCCAACAAAAGGAAATCTTATTTCCATCAAGAAATCAAGTGATTTAGCCAAACTAGGTTATGATTTAATGTCACGAAAAAGAAACATCTTAATTAGAGAAATGATGTCATTATTAGATGATGTAAATAAATTACGTGATGAAATATCGATTACTTATAAAAAAGCGTATCAGGCATTACAAGAAGCTAATATAACACTTGGTTTTGTTAATGATATTGCAAGAGCAATACCGATAGATAATGGATTAGACATTTCTTTTAGAAGTGTAATGGGAGTAGAAATTCCTAAAATCCATTATGAGAAAACAAAAATCAAACTAAAATATGGTATCGCTATGACAAACACTAAGTTTGATTATGCTTTTAGAATGTTTCAAAAGGTTAGAGATTTAACGATTCTTTTAGCTGAAGTAGATAATAGTGTATTTCGTTTAGCAAACGCTATTAGAAAAGTAACGAAAAGAGAAAATGCTTTGGAAAATATTGTTATTCCTGAATTTGATTATCAAATTAAATTCATCTCTGATACATTAGAAGAGAAGGAACGCGAAGATTTAACAAGAAAAAAATTAATAAAACGCAATAAAATGTAAGCGTGAATTATTTCATGCTTACATTTTATTACTATATTGCAAATAGGTATTATTGTTTAATTAAATAACATAATATATTAATATAGAAGGAGAAAAATTATGATTTATTTTGAAGTTGTATTTGATATACTCTATTTATTTTCCGTCTTTTATTTGGGGTATTTATTATTGAATAAAAGAACTGAAAACATCCAATTTTTGATTTTTGGATTAATGGCTTTAACACTTGGGTTTGGAGATATGTTTCATCTTATTCCAAGAGTAATCGGGCATCTTACAACAGGACTTGAAGATTATACATCCTACTTAGGATTAGGGAAAGCAATAACATCATATACAATGACTGTTTTCTACTTGCTTGTGTTGTTTGCTTATGAAAAAAGATTTGATGTAAAAAATGTATTTGTTAGAAGTATTATAGTTAGCCTATTAATTGTGAGAACTATCTTAGCTGTTTTACCTCAAAATGAGTGGCTCACAAATGGAGCGACACTAGAATTCCAAATTATTAGAAATATTCCATTTGTTATTATGGGTATCTATTTAGTTTCTATAATCATTATTGAATCATTGAAGAAAAATGATAAAACGTTCATAAAAATCGCAGTTGGAATATCACTTAGTTTTTTATTTTATATACCAGTAGTTATTTTTGCACAAAGTATACCTGTAATAGGGGCTTTGATGATGCCAAAAACATTAGCTTACGTTTATGTTATCTACATCGCATATAAGGAAATATAGTTAACCAAAAAAGATCGATTGGTCTTTTTTTTTTCTGAAATGACAATTTTTAAAATATTATCTATTTTTTTCTATTCTTAATAATTGTATAATTATACTAGAGTGAAAAGATAGGAGTGTTTAGATGTTAATAATTAAGAATGCTAATTTAATCACAATGGCTAAAGATAATTATGTACTTGGAAGCATAGTGATGGATGGAAAAAAGATTATAGAAGTTGGGAAAGATATTGATTTAAGTAAATATAAGGATGCTGAAGTAATTGATGCTTTAGGAAAATTAGTTACACCAGGATTAGTTGATCCACATTGTCATATTGGAGTAATGGAAGAAGGGATCCGTTTTGAAGGTAATGACACTAACGAAATGAGTGGACCAATTTATCCTGAACTTCGTGGAATAGATAGTATATTTGCTAAAGATATGGCTTTTGATTATACTTATAAAGCAGGTATTACTACAGTTAATACAGGTCCAGGTAGTGCCAATGTAATTGGGGGTACTTTCTGCGCTATTAAAACTGTTGGTGAAACTGTAGAAGATATGGTTATCAAAGAAGAAACAGCTATGAAAATGGCTTTAGGAGAAAACCCTAAAAGAGTTTATGGAACAAATAATAAAAATCCAGGAACACGTATGGCAAGTGCTGCTTTAATGAGAGAATGGCTTTTTAAAGCTAAAGATTATCATAAAAAATTAAATGCATTTCTTAATAAAGAAGAAGATGCAAAAGAACCACCATTTGATATGAAGTTACATTCTTTAATGAGAGTCTTTGATGGAATGATAGTTAAAATACATGCACATCGTAGTGATGACATTATGACTGCTATTAGAATTTCTAAAGAATTTGGATTAAATACAACAATTGAACATGCAACTGAAGCATATATGATTCCTAAAAGAATTAAACAAGAAAATGTAAGTTTAATCATTGGACCTACACTTGGAATGGCTTCAAAATATGAGTTAATAAACAAAACATATAAATCTGCAAAAGTTTTAGAAGATAATGATATAACATTTGCAATAATGACAGACCACCCTGTTATTACATTAGATACTATGTTAGTTCAAGCTGCATTATTTATTAAAGAAGGTTTAAGTGAAATGAAAGCATTAGAAGCTTTAACAATTACAGCAGCTAAACTAAACGGTATTGAAGACAGAGTTGGCTCTTTAGAAGTAGGAAAAGATGCCGATGTTGTTGTATGGGATGGACCTATTTTCGACATAATGACAAGAACAGAATATGTTGTAATTGATGGAAGAATAGTACACCAAAAATAAAAGTGCAATTTTTTGCACTTTTTTCTTTAAAAATATATAAATATGAAAGCGCTTTATGATATAATTTATATGTAAATAAACGAGGTGATCAAATGCGAATAAAAGAACATCCCATTTTAAAATTTGAAGAAAAGAAAAAACTTTCTTTTTTCTTTGATGGGAAAGAAGTGTATGGGTATGAAGGAGACACTGTAGCATCAGCATTACATGCATTGGGTGTCAAAGTATTAAGTCACAGCATTGAACTCCATAGACCACGTGGATTTTATTGTGCAATTGGTAACTGCTCATCATGTATGATGATTGTTGATGGCAAACCAAATGTAAAAACTTGTGTAACTCAATTACTTGAAAATATGGTAGTTAAAACACAAGTAAATAAAGGTGATATTTATGAAGCAAATTGATCTTGTAATAATTGGTGGTGGACCTGCTGGATTATCTGCTGCAAAAATGGCAGCCGAATCAGGGCTTGCATCATTAATAGTAGAACGTAATTTCAATGTTGGTGGTCAACTTGTGAAACAAACTCACATGTTCTTTGGAAGCGAAAAACAATATGCTAAAACACGGGGTATTGATATTGCTAAAATTCTTGTTGATGATGTCTTAAAATTTCCTGATTTAATCGAGATAATGACTGATACTTCAGTAGTAGGTTTATACAAAGATAAAGTAGTAACTTTACTTCAAAAAGAGAAATATATTAAGGTTAAAACTAATGCCATAATTATTGCTACAGGAGCTAGTGAAAAAGTTCTTGCTTTTGAGAATAATGATCTCCCTGGAATATATGGAGCTGGTGCAGTTCAAACTTTGATGAATGTTCACGGAGTACTTCCAGGTAATGATGTTGTTATGGTAGGAAGTGGAAATATTGGACTAATAGTGAGTTACCAATTGATTCAAGCTGGAGTAAATGTTAAATGTGTGCTTGAGGCAGCTAGCACAATTGGTGGATACAAAGTTCACGCTTCAAAACTGAAAAGATTAGGTGTTGACATATTAACATCTCATTCAATAAAAAAAGCAATTGGAAAAAACTATTTAGAGAAAATCGTTATAGGTAAACTTGATGACAAATGGAAATTTATTGAAGGTACTGAAGAGGAAATAGAAGTAGACTCTTTATGTATTAGTGTAGGACTAAGTCCTCTATCAAATTTACTCAGCATGATTGGAGTAGATATGAAGTATGTAAGTACTTTAGGGGGACTTGTTCCTCTAATTGATAAAAACCATGAAACATCAATAAAAAATATTTTTGTAGCTGGTGATGTTTGTGGCGTTGAAGAAGCTAGTAGTGCAATTGTAGAGGGTTATCTAACAGGACTTGTAGTCGCAGAAAAGCTCGGATTTAAACATCCTAATTATGATGAGTTATATCTTGATTTTAAGGATCAACTTCACAATTTAAGAAGTGGACCATTTGGAGAAAAATTAAGACTTGGCTTACAAGAGATTATGAGGTGATGATATGTTAAATACAAATGGTGTGCCTGATAAAGCATTAATAAAAACGAAATTTCCTGATGAGAAGTATTTAATTAAACCTTTAGCAATTACAGAATGTTATGAAAAAATACCTTGTAACCCTTGTTCTACAAGTTGTCCGTTTGATGCAATATATATCGGAGAAGATATAAACACAGCACCTATTGTAGATTTTGAAAAATGTACAGGATGTGGAATATGTGTTTATAACTGTCCTGGACTTGCAATTTTTATTGTTCAAAAATTAAATGAAGAAAACGCTAGATTTAAAATACCTTATGAGTTAAGACCACTTCCAATAAAAGGTGAAACATGGAGTGGAGTTAACCGTGCAGGAGAAATTATAACAAAAGTCTTAATTGAAAAAGTATCTTTAACAAATAGACACGATAGAACTGCTCTTATCCAAGTACTAGTCCCTCTTGAATATATTAATGATTTTGTAACTATAAGGAGACAAATATGAATAAAAAAGATGTTATAATTTGTCGTTGTGAGGATGTTACTTTAGAAGATCTTCACAATCTATTAGAAGAAGGATATACATCTTTCGAAGAAATCAAAAGAATCTTAAGAGTAGGGATGGGACCTTGCCAGGGAAATACATGTGGTCAACTAGTGCAAAGAGAATTAGCTAAGTTTACAAACACTCCAATAAATGAAATTCCAACACATAAAGTGAGACCCCTAATTACTGGTGTTAAACTAAAAGCAATAGTAGAGGCAACGAAAAATGAAAGCTAACATTGTAATTGTAGGCGCAGGAATTAGTGGAGTAGCTATAGCGTATAATTTAGCTAAAAAAGGTGTTAAAGAAATAGTAGTATTTGATGATAATTATTTATCAGGTGGAGCAACTGGTAGATGTGGTGCAGGAATCAGACAACAGTGGGGAACAAAAAACAACTGTATTCTGGCTAAGAAAAGCGTTGAATTCTTTGAAACTGCCCAAGAAGAATTAGGATATCCTCGAGATATTGAATTTAAACAAGAAGGATATTTAGTTGTTGCTACAACAAAAGAAGAAGATATCCAATTTGCAAAGAATGTAATATTACAAAACAGTTTAGGAATTCCGGCAAAAGTATTAACTCCAGAAGAAGCCCAAGGTATTGTGCCTCATCTGAATTTAGATATCGTTACGAGCGCAACCTTTTGTCCAACTGATGGACATCTAAATCCGTTCAAAGTAACAGACGCCTACTACTTAGCTGCGAAAAGACTTGGAGTTAAATTCTTCTATGAGGAAAAAGTTAAAGAAATTATTGTTAAGAATAAAAAGATAGTAAAAGTCGTAACTGATAACTATGAAGTAATCACTAATAAAGTAGTTAATGCTGCTGGGGGGTATGCTAAAGAAGTTGGGGATATGGTAGGTATTGATATTCCAGTATACTCAGAAAATCATGAAATACTTGTAACTGAACCAATTGAAAAAATACAAGGACCAATGGTGATTTCATTTTCTAAAAATATTTACTGCCAACAAGTACCACACGGAAGCTTTATAATGGGTCGAAGTGATCCCGATATGCCAAAAGGACATAATACCGATTCAAGTTGGCATTTCTTAGATGAAATGGCAAAGACAGTAGTTGAAATTTTACCACCTATTGGCGATTTAAGAGTAATTAGACAATGGGGAGGACTATATAATTTAAGTCCGGACAGACAACCAATTATTAGTGATGTTAAAGAATTACCTGGATTCTACTTAGCTTGTGGATTTAGTGGACATGGATTTATGTTTGCACCAATGACTGGTTTACTTTTATCAGAAATTATCTTAGGTGAAAAAACAACCTTAGATACGACTGATTTACATATTGATCGTTTCAAAAACAGTGATTTCAAAGATTATGAAAAAAGTGTTGTATAGAGAGGAGATTTACTAATGGGAACTTATTTATATCAAACAGAACCTTTATTAGATTTTACTAATGAAGAAGTAATTAAAAAGTATAAAGAAGGATTAAAATTAGTTGAAGGTTATTTAGGAGAAACATATCCATTAATTATAAATGGAGAAAAAAGAATTACTAATGAATTATATACATCAGTTAATCCAAGTAATCATTCTGAAGTAATTGGTAAGATTTACCAAGCAACTATCAATGATGCTGAAGATGCTATGAATGCAGCTTTAGTTGCATTCGAATCATGGAAAAAAGTTAAAGCTAGCACACGTGCTGATGTCTTATTTAAATCAGCTGCAATTATTCGTAAACGTAAGTATGAATTTAGCGCTTTAATGACTAAAGAAGCTGGTAAGCCATGGCCTGAAGCTGATGCTGATACAGCTGAAGCAATTGATTTTTTAGAATATTATGGACGTCAAATGATGGAATTAACGACTGCAGATAATAAAACTTTAAGTAGAAGAAACCTTGAAAGAAATGAATACAAATATATACCTCTTGGAGTAGCTGCTGTTATTACACCTTGGAATTTCCCTCTTGCAATATTATCTGGTATGACAAGTGCTGCTGTAGTTGGAGGAAATACTGTATTATTAAAACCAGCAATAACAACTCAAGTAATTGCTTATAAATTTGTGGAAGTATTAGAAGAAGCAGGACTTCCAAAGGGTGTAGTTAACTTTATTCCAGGTGATGGACCTGAAATTGGAGACTACATGGTTAAGCATATCAAAACAAGATTTATATCATTCACAGGTAGTAGAGCAGTTGGGTGTTTAATTAATGAAAATGCAGCAAAAGTAAGAAAAGGACAAATTTGGCTAAAAAGAGTTATCGCTGAAATGGGTGGGAAAGATGCTATTGTTGTAGACAACGATGCAGATTTAGATTTGGCAGCTGTTTCAATAGTCAAAAGTTCATTTGGGTTTAGTGGACAAAAATGTAGCGCATGTTCACGCGCTATTGTCCATGAAGATGTCTATGATGAAATTGTCGCAAAAGTACTAAAACAAACACAAGAATTAACTTACGGTGACGTGACAGATTTCAATAACTTTATGGGTCCTGTGACAGATCAAAAAGCATTTGATAAAATTATGGGTTATGTTGAAATTGGTAAAAAAGAAGGCAAACTAATTACTGGAGGAATTGGAGACGATTCTAAAGGATGGTTCATTCAACCTACAGTATTTATCGATGTAGATTCTAATGCAAGAATTGCTCAAGAAGAAGTATTTGGTCCTTTCCTTTCAATTACAAAGGTTAAATCTTTTGAAGAAGCAATGGATGTAGCAAATGGAACTGATTATGGATTAACTGGAGCTGTTATCTCGAACAATAGAGAACATCTAGAAATAGCTAGAGAAGATTTCCATGTTGGGAATCTGTATCTTAACCGTAAATGTACTGGTGCAATTGTAGGATATCAACCATTTGGTGGATTTAATATGTCGGGAACCGACTCAAAAGCAGGCGGGCCTGAATATTTAATACTTCACATGCAAGCAAAATCAATCGCAGAAATGTTATGATAATAATCATCCAGAGATGGATGATTATTTATTGTCTGTGATTTTTTTGTTATTAGGAGTTATATATAGTAATATAGAAGAGGATGAAGAGGTGGGAAAAATGGTAGATTTTAATAAAATTGAGAAGAACAATATTAAGATGCTAGGAATCTTAGTTAGATATAATCGTGTGAAAAAAGGATTCTCTTTGAGAGATTTAGCCCAACTCACTAATATTTCTCATACATTAATATCGAATTTTGAAAAAGGTCAAGTAATTCCTCATAGAGATATAATAAAGGATATCTTTGATAAACTTGATTTAACCTTTTATGATAGCCCTGATATTTCAATTAAATTTAGGAAATTATATGATAAAATATTTCATCATATTCTTTATTATGAATATGCAGCTGCTGCAATCCTGATAAAAGAGATAGAAAAAGATCGTGAAACATATGAAAATAGTGTTGAAGTTATCAATGTAGCAATAATTAGATGCTTGTATTATACAATAGCAAATATTTTCTCATCAGATAAAGATGAGTTAATTTCTCAATATGAAATTGTTCTAGATTTCTTTTCTCCAAATCAAAAACAGCTATTCTACTTTATTAAAGGGTTAGATTTGCTTAATCAAGAATCATATCGGGAATCTAGAGATAATTTTGAAATCGCCTTAAGCATGGGGGATGAAAATCTTGATTTATTGATAAAGGATTACTATGTTGTAACTTTGAGTAAATCAAGTAAGTATGTGGATGTGTGGAGAATATCCTCAGAATCTATTAAAAAATTCGAAGCTAATGCTAATTATATTAGAGCAATGAGACTTCGTACTCGTATTGCTCATGACTATATTAGAATATTAAAGTACAAAGACGCAATCGATATCTATAATAAGGTATTAGAATTTGCAAAAAAATACAAAGTAAAAGACCTAGAAAACAGATGTAATACTTACTTAGGATTTATCGCAATTTTAAATGAGGATATGAAATTAGGTGAGAAGTATATTAACAGAGTTAAACCACCTTATGAAAAGATTTATTACTATTTAAAATTTGATATTGCAGCTAAGAAAAATAACGATGAACAATTCTTGAAATTGTATAATGAGTATATCTCTTTAGACTGGGTACAAAAGTCGGCAAAAACAAAGAGATTTTTCGAAATGATTATAATGAGATATGATGAAAAATATATGGATAAAAATAAATACATAAAGAACGCAGAAGAACTTATCAAATTGGGATTCAAGTCAGATGACGCTCAATTAATTGAAACTGCATGTCAATTTCTAATGAATGTATACAAGAAAGATAGACACTATAAACAAGCATTAGAAGTCAATGAGAGATATTTACATTATATTAAATATGATACTAGATAAGACAAATTAATTCACTAGTAAATCTATGCTAATTTACAAAGAGGTTTAAAATATAATTTTATACACTATATTGTTGTGATGTAAAGTAACATAAAAATCTTGCTTTTATCTTAAAATATGCGATAATTATATTGTGAGTAAGGGCGGATTAGGACAGGGTGGGTTTCATTTACTTAAATTGCATCAGCAATTTATTGTTTGGAAAGAAATCTTAACGGACTCGGGGCCCTTGGATAATCCAGTAACGAAAATAACGATTATTTTAATCGTTATTTTTTTATGGAAAAATACCTCTAAACTACTTCACAAAATATATAATTATGTTATAATTATAATTGATGAAAGCGTTTGTAAAATTAACTAAAAAGGAGAACGAAAATGGAAGACAAATTTGATACCTTAATGACCTGCATTGTTAAAGATAAACCGGAAATTGGACTTACTTTAGCTAAGAAGAAAATACCTAGTGATTTGGAAAACCATGAAGTGTTAATTAAAGTAAATTATACAAGTGTATGCGGCACTGATTACCACATTTACATGTATGATGATTGGGCGAAAAAAAGACTGAAATTGCCATTTACTGCTGGACATGAATTTAGTGGTGAAATTGTTAAACTTGGAAGTGAAGTTACAAGAGTTGGACTTGGAGATATCGTTAGTGCTGAAACACACATAATTTGTAATACTTGTGAGTTTTGTTTAAGAGGAGATGGACACATTTGTGAAAATACGAAAATTATCGGTGTTGATATAGATGGTTGTTTTGCTCAATATGTAAAAATCCCAGCAATGAACTGCTTTATCAATAGTAAAGATGCTAATCCTTTGCACTTAAGTGTTCAAGAACCACTTGGTAATGCAGTTCACACAATGACTCATTTCCCGATTGAAGGAAAAGATGTTGTAATAACTGGTTGTGGACCAATAGGTTTAATGGGAGTCAATGTATCAAAAGCATATAAAGCAAAAAAAATAATCGCAATTGAAGTAAATGATTACCGATTAAAATTAGCTAAAGAATTAGGGGCAGATGTTGTAATAAATCCTCTTAAAGAAGACGTTGTAGCCAGAGTGCTAGAAGAGACTGGTGGTAGAGGAGCAGACGTAGTTGGTGAGTTTAGTGGGAATAAACACGCTATAGAGCAGGCTTTTAAATACGTTAAAGCAGGTGGCGGATTATCTCTACTTGGAATTCCAAGCAAGGATATCGAAATTGACTTAGCTAAATATATTGTTTTTAAAGGACTTCATATTTATGGAGTTGTCGGAAGAAGAATTTATGATACTTGGTATCAAGTAAAAGAATTAGTTGATAATAAAATGTTAGATTTTGATAAAATAATTACCCATACTTTTAAACTAACTGAATATCAAAAAGCAATGGATTTAATGGGTGAAGGAAATTGTGGAAAAATAGTCTTAATTCCGGGGGAAGAATAATATGAGTAGCCATGAACTAAAATTTTTAAAAGATAAAATTGAAGAATTAAAAAAAGATGGAGTTTATCGAGAATTACCAGTTAACTTTGGCCCATGTGACAATATTATAAACTTGAATGGAAAAGAAGTCGTGAATTTATCTAGTAACAACTATTTAGGACTGGCTAACCATCCTCGAGTTAAACAAGCAGCAATAGATGCAGTTAATAAATATGGAGCAGGAGCAGGAGCTGTAAGAACAATCGTTGGTAATCAAGATATAATTGGAGAACTTGAAGATTTACTCGCAGAATTTAAACATGAGGATGCAGTTATGTGTTTCCAATCAGGACTCAATTGTAATATTGGGACAATTTCTGCAATTACGGAAAAAGGTGATTTAATAATTTCTGATGAATTAAATCATGCTTCAATTATTGATGGTGTAAGATTAAGCAAAGCAGATCGTGCAATTTATAAACATTCAGATATGAAAAATTTAGAGCAAATATTGATTGAAAAAAGAGAACAATATAATCAAGTTTTGATCATAACTGACGGAGTATTTTCAATGGATGGCGATTTAGCAAAATTACCAGAAATTGTTGAACTAGCAGAGAAATATAATGCATTGACTTATGTGGATGATGCCCACGGTAGTGGTGTGCTTGGAGAAAGCGGTAGAGGAACTGTAGACCACTTCAAATTACACGGAAGAGTTGATTTTATTATAGGCACATTATCTAAAGCTATAGGTGTTGTTGGAGGATATGTTGCAAGTAAAAAAGAAACGAAATCTTGGTTGTCTCATCGTGCTCGTCCATTACTGTTTTCAACTGCACTTCCACCTGCTGCAACAGCCGCAGCAATTGAATCTGTTAAAATGTTAATGGAGAGTGAAGAGTATTCAAACAAGTTATGGAATAATGCAAATTACTTCAAAGAAAAATTAAGCAAATTAGGATTCGATACTGGACATAGTGAAACTCCTATTACTCCAGTTATGATAGGAAATGAAGCAAAAACAATGCAATTTAGCAAGGCATTATTAGAAGCTGGAGTTTATGTTTCTGGTATAGTCTTCCCTACAGTTCCAATGGGGAAGGGAAGATTACGTTGTATGATTAGTGCTTCTCATACTACTAAAGACCTAGACTATGCGTTAAAACAATTTGAAGAAGTTGGAAAAAAATTGAAGTTAATTTAAGTAAAAAAGGAGAAATTTATTTTCTCCTTTTTCTTTTTTTCTAAAAATTGTATAATTAAATTGAGGACGTGGTCGGTATGGAGAAGTATTTAAGTAATTGGATTACTATCATCGACGGAATAAAAAATGATAATACATATAGAGCATCATGG
Organism: Candidatus Izemoplasma sp.; assembly: GCA_029939945.1. GTDB lineage: Bacteria > Bacillota_I > Bacilli_A > Izemoplasmatales > Izemoplasmataceae > JAFGXW01. The sequence continues at coordinate 56,427 of JAOZRX010000001.1, forward strand.
GGAAGAGCAATTATTGAGTGTATTGTTAATGAAGAATACGATGTAGTTAATGACGAAGTGATAGTAGAAGAGTATTTTATAGTTCAGAAGATTCTGAAATATTATTGGAACTTAAATTCCTTTTTTAAGCTATCACAAGGTGATTTTTTAGTAATAGAAAAAGTTACAAAAGAAATTTCAGATGATTACTACTTAAAAAAGAAGCATCGTAATCCTGTTTGGTATAATGAAATCGAAATATTCTTAAAAAGAAAACAAATTAAGTTTGAGAAAACAATAAATAGAATTATGAAAATACTTAATAAGAATATAGCTCATCGTTTTTTAAACCATAAAAGCAAGAAAATCAAATTATATAAATTAGATTTAAAAACAAAATCTCTTAGATTTAAGCAAGTAGATGCAGAAATAATAAAAACTTACTCAAAGGTTCTTAATGAATTAATCAATTCTAAATGGGCACTATATTTAGAAAATTACAATAACTCACCATATCTTCAAAGAAAAGTAATTGATTCTGCACAATCTAATCTTAAAAGACAAAACTTAAGATCAATTAAAAATATATTAGTTGAGCATTTTCATAGTGAAGGTATTAAGGACTTCTATACTGGTGAACATCTAGAATATAAAGATATTAAGATGGTTCATGTTATTCCATATAATTATATTTATTGTAATAATATTTGGAATTTAGTAATCACAGGCAAAACAACAAAGTTTAAAATTACTCCAAGTGATGAAGATATGAGTAAATTAAAAATTAGAAATAAGGCCTTACTAAAAGAACTTGAGAATGTAACTAATAAAGAAAAACAAGACCTAGAAAACGTAGTTAATAATAATTTACTAGATAAATGCTTTATGGATATGAGAGGTTAATATGATGGAAAAGTATAATAAATTAGTTAGAGACAATATACCAAATATTTTAGATATTGAGGGTAAAGAATATAAAACTAGAATATTATCTGAGGAAGAATACGAACTAGAATTAAGAAAAAAAATAATCGAAGAAGCCACTGAATTATCAAAGGCTGAAAGTATTGAAGAGATAATTTATGAACTTGCTGATATTTATGAGCTTATTGAATATGTTTTAATGGTAAACAAAATTGATAAAAGAAAAATTGATATTACAAGAATTAAGAAAAATATGAAGAATGGCGGATTTGATGATAAAGTCTTTTTGGAACATGTAAATTAAAAGATATTTTTAAACAGTTCGGTTTTGAACTGTTTTTTCTTATCTATTTTATTGAAAGAAAGCTATAAAATTGTTATAATTTTCATACATAAGGGGGTAATACTAATGATTTATGTCTATATAGGAGTGCCAATATTTATAATATTAATACCTGTTTTTTTATTGATTTATCTTACAATTACAGAATATAAGCCAAAAGCAATTGAAGACTCAACAATTTTACGAAATAATAACTCTCATTCTTTAAGTAAAAAGATAACTTTAACTACCTTGAATACAGGATATTCAAGTTTAGATAAAGACCAGGATTTTTTTGTTGAAGGCGGTAAAAACAGCAGATGTTTTTCTAATGCAAAAACGATGACTAATTTATCTAATATTGCTAGAATGTTAAAAGAGATTGATAGTGACTTCTTTTTCTTACAGGAAGTAGATGAACCATGCAGAAGAAGTTGTTACACAAATCAAGTTAGATACTTGAGAAGCCGTTTAAACAAATATAACGCATCATTCGCATATAATTATAAAGTTAAGTATGTTCCCATTCCTTTAAAGAAGCCTATGGGAAGCGCAAAAAGCGGACTAATAACTTTATCGAAAGGTAAAATTGATGAATCTAAAAGATATCAATTTGCTGGTGATGAAGGATATCCTAGAAGACTCTTTTTCTTAAAAAGATGTATGATGGTAAATAAATATAAAGTACATGACGATAAAGAACTTATATTAATTAACATCCACTTATCAGCTTATGATAAAGGTGGTCTTATAAGAAAATTACAAATTGAGCAATTAATAAAGTTTATTAACGAAATATCTAAAGAAAATAAATATGTAATAATTGGTGGAGACTGGAATCATTTACTAGATAATAGCATCTACAAAGAAGACATGCCAGTATGGGTTAGTTTATTACCTGATTCTCTATATGATACATCATACAGAATTATCTTTGATAAAGAGGTAAACACAGTGAGAAGTGAGGATACACCGTATGTTTTAGGGAGAAACTTTGAAACAATTATTGATGGGTTTCTTGTAAGCCCTAATATCCATGTATTAGAGGTTGAAGGATTGGATTATAAATACAAATATACTGATCATAATCCTGTAAAATTGACATTCAAACTTAAGTAGAAGATAAATAAAAAAAGAGATGAATTCTTTAAGATTTCATCTCTTTTTTACATTTAAGCAACACATTTTATAAATAAGCCTTTTTCTTAATTATAAATATGCTTATATCATTAGCGTTATATATGCATATAAAATATAATTGCAATGTAGACAAAAAGGAGTGATTCTAATGGAAAATAGTGTAGAAAAGAAAATTAAAGAAGTTATTGAAAGAACAAGAGTATTTCTTCAACAAGATGGTGGAGATGTAGAGTATGTAGATTTTAAAGAAGGAATCGTATATGTTAGATTAACAGGAGCATGTGTTGGATGTTCTGCAATTAACGTTACATTATATGATGGTATTGAAAGTATCTTACTTGCTGAGGTTCCTGAAGTTATAGGAATCGAGCATGTATAATGATTACAACAAAAAGTACATTATCTGAAGTATTATCAAAATATCCAAAACTTAAAAATGTTTTTGAAAACAATGGATTTAAAGGACTAGACAATAAATTAATTTTAAAGCAAATAGGCTCTATACAACTAGATGACCTATTAAGAAATAAACAGATCAATGTTGGTCTGTTTATTGATATGTTAAATGAATATTTAAAAGAAGACTTAGTAGATGTTACTTTAATGGATAATATCCATAAAGAAGACGCTATAAATATTATTGGTTTATTACCTTGTCCAGTTAGAATACCTTTACTTGAAAGATTTACTACTTTATCTAACTTAGATAAAATAAATCATAACTTAAAGGCAGCTAGTGAAGGACTTGATTGGTTAAAAGAAAAAGTAATCACAGCTAAAAATGAAGATGATTTAGCTGATATATATATTAGTGCTGGATTTGATTTATTCTTCGAACAAGACTTAATGAAGAAATTTAAAGATGAGAAAGTATTTGAGGATTATTATACTGATATTCCTTACAATACTGATTTTGAGAATGACTACTTACAACTTAAAGATCCAAATGGAGATTATTCTATGCTTGGAGTAGTTCCTGCTGTATTTTTAGTAAATACAAAAGTGCTTGGTGATAGACCTATACCTAAAACATGGGAAGACATACTTGATCCAATTTTTGAAAATAGTATTAGTTTACCAGTAAGTGATTTTGATTTATTCAACGCTATCTTAATTCATTTACATCATGAATTTGGTATGGAAGCAATTACTAAATTAGGTAAAAGTATGATTAAGAGTATGCATCCAGCTGAAATGGTAAAAAGTGATAAAAGAAACAGAGTAAGACCAGCTATTTCTATTATGCCTTACTTCTTCACAAGAATGGCACTTCCAGGAAGTGTAATGGAAGCAGTATGGCCTGAAGATGGTGCGATTATTTCTCCAATATTCATGTTGACAAAAAGAAGTAAAAAAGAAGAGTTAAAAGAAATAGCGGATATGTTCGTTTCAGTTGAAACTGGAGAAATATTATCTCATAAAGGATTATTTCCTTCAATTAACCATGATGTTGATAATAAACTTACTGGAAAGATATTTAAGTGGGTTGGATGGGATTATATCAATAATAATGATTTAGGTAAATTACTAACTGAATGTATGAACGCTTTCGAAGAAGGAAGGGAATAAGATGGATTTAATCACAGTAAGTGGACCACCCTCATCAGGAAAGACTTCAGTTTTAATAAAAACAATTGAAAACTTTTTAAAAAGAGATATTAGTGTTGGTGTTGTTAAGTTTGATTGTTTATTTACTGATGATGATATTTATTTTAAGAAATTAGGAATCCCTGTTAAAAAAGGATTAAGTGGATCACTTTGTCCTGATCATTACTTTGTTTCAAATATTGAAGAAGTAGTTGAATGGGGATTAAAAGAAAATGTTGATGTACTAATCACAGAGTCCGCAGGACTATGTAATAGATGTTCTCCATATATTCAAGATATAAAGGCAGTTTGTGTTATTGATAACTTAAGTGGAATTAACACTCCTAAGAAAATTGGACCAATGTTAAAAAGCGCAGATATAGTAGTTATTACAAAGGGTGATATTGTCTCACAAGCTGAAAGAGAAGTATTTACTATGAAAGTCCAAAGTGTTAATCCAAAAGCGATTATAATGCATGTAAATGGCCTTTCTGGACAAGGTGCGTTTGAGTTGAGTACTTTCATTCATGATGAAACAAAACATGTTGACACTTTAGAAGGAATGAAACTAAGATACCCGATGCCAGCGGCATTGTGTAGTTATTGTTTAGGTGAAACAAGAATAGGGAAAAGTCACCAATTAGGAAATATTAGAAAAATAGATTTGAGTGATATTAAATGAGTTTAGAAAACTTACTAAAATTATCAATCGGTGACTTATTTTTAAAATTCCCTTATACAAAAGATTTCTTTATTGATCACCTAGTTCCTTATAAAGGACATGAAAACTATACGATTAATCAATTATTTAATAACATGGATGAAGAAGTAATTGAAGATAACGCAATTAATACTGAATTATTTATTAGTAGTTTAGTTGAGTATATTGAACTAATGAATTCATATTTTGCAAGTGAACAAGTAGTGGAAAATACTGTAACTATTTATCCAGGTACTTATAAAGATGGAACTGATGAAAACTTTACTAAGATTGAAATTAGTAAAGGAGAAATCATATCAATAGTTGGACCTACAGGTAGTGGTAAATCAAGATTACTTGCTGATATTGAATGGGCAGCAAATGAAGATACACCTACCAAAAGAAAAGTACTAATTAATGGTAGAGTATTAGAACCTCATGAAAGATTTAGTGCATCTAATAAACTAGTTGCTCAGTTATCACAAAACATGAACTTTGTAATGGACTTATCAGTTCGTGAATTCCTTGATTTACATGCCACAAGTAGAATGGTTGAAAATAAAGAGGAAATGATTATAAAGATTTATGATAAAGCTAATGAATTAGCTGGAGAAGGTTTTAGTGAAGATACACCTATCACAGAACTATCAGGTGGACAGTCCCGTGCTTTAATGATTGCGGATACCGCAATCTTATCAAAGTCACCAATTATATTAATTGATGAAATTGAAAATGCTGGGATAGATCGCCAAAAAGCACTTGAGTTGCTAATTAGTGAAGATAAGATAGTATTAATGAGTACCCATGATCCAATTCTTGCTTTAATGGGTGACAAAAGAATTGTTATTAATAACGGTGGAATTGAATCAGTTATTGAAACAAGTGAAGAAGAAAGAAGTATTTTATCTAAATTAGAAAACTTAGATAAAACACTTATGGATATGCGTAATAGATTACGTTTAGGTAAAAGATTAAAATTCGAGGAGGAATTATAAATGAGTGAACATGATGGATGCAGTGCATCATTTGAAAATGGACAACAAACTGTAGATAAAGTAAGACAAATGGGATTTAGTGAGGGACTACTTCCAATGGCTCATACGATAGAGTGTGAATGTGGAACTAAATTTGAAATGGAATACTTTGAAGACAAATGCCCATCATGTGGTATGGTTTATGGAGTTACTCCTTGTCATTCTCATGATCCTGCTGGATGTAAAGCTGCAGGGAAAGATTACTAATAATAAAACAGCAAATTTTGCTGTTTTTTATTTGCAAATTTGTAGTTTGAGTTCAAATATATGTAAGATAGCCCTAAAGCGTTCTATTTTAGACGAGTTCTTGTTATTATGGAAGAGTCTTAGTTAAGAAAGTAGTGTTATGATGCTTTCATAAAAAAATTAAAAAGGGGAGTTTATTATGAAAAAAGTTTCATTATTTATTACAGTTTTAATGATGGTGTTTATGTTAGGTGGATGTACAGATTCTAGTTTAGATAATTTAAAGGTATCAGAAGAAGGTGGAATAATTCCTTTGTCTGGAGATACAACTGATGACACTGGAGATGATTACACATACAGATATACTGATGGTGTTGCTACTGAAGGTATTTCTACTGAGGGTATTCCTTCTTTAGTTGATGGAGGATCTTACGATATGTCTGGTGACTCTGTATTAGTCTCAGGAGTTGTTACTAAAGCAACTAGTTCAAGTGTTGGTGAGTTAATTGAAGGTGGAGAAATTGAAGAGTTAACAAATGGACCACAAGCTGGACTTATGTCAGCTAGTGAATGGAGTGACTTACTAGAATACGAATTCTATTTATCATTATTTGAAGTTTCACAGGATATGTCTGGAGGTATCTTCAAAACATATTTTGATAAAGGATACTTTGATACATTACATATGGTTAAAGTAAAAGTAGAAAGTAACGAAGTAAATTTAAATGGTGCAGTAGTAGCTTTATTAAACTCACAAGATGAAGTTATTTATAAAGCAACAAGTAATGCAAATGGATTTGCTTACTTATTCCCACAAACTGATCAATTAGATTTAGTTTCAAATCTTGTTACTGTATATGATGGACAAGTATTAGAACAAGATTATATTTACTCAGTTGAAAATAACACATTAACAATTGAAGTGAATACACAAAATATTACTCATGAAGATATCATTGAAATTATGTTTGTTATAGATACAACTGGTTCAATGGGTGATGAAATAGCTTTTTTCAAAGCTGAAATTGATTATGTAATTGATGAAATCAGTATTGCTAATCCTGAATCAATAATTAAATTAGCATTATTATTCTATCGTGACAATTCAGATAATTATGTAACTAGATATTTTGATTTCACAACCGATATAGCATCTCAAAAAGAAAACTTAGAAGAACAATCTGCTAGAGGCGGAGGAGACTTCCCTGAGGCAGTAGATGTAGCACTAGAAGAAGCGATTAATAAAAACTGGAGTGAAGGTAATACTACTAAGTTATTAGTTCATGTACTTGATGCTCCTCCTCATTACAATCAAGAAGATATGACTAGATATTATGATGCTTTATTCACAGCTTCAGAAAAAGGTATTCGTGTTATCCCTATCGCATCAAGTGGAATAGATAAATATACAGAATATTTACTTAGAAATAGCGCATTGATGACTGGTGGAACATATATTTTTATTACAAATGATTCGGGAATTGGTGGATCACATATTGAAGCAACTGTCGGAGAAACAGAAGTTGAATACTTAAATCAATTATTAATTCGTGTAATTAATGAATTTCATACTGGTGTTGAAGGATTTGTAATTCCTTATTCTTCAAATCCACAACAATAATATAATAAAAAGATATATAGTAGAATTCTAATTGTTTTGCATAAAGTAATCACTTAGAATATAATAATGTCATAGAAGGTAAACACATAGAAAGAGGATACTATAATGGATAAGCATTGCTAAGAATTACATAAAGACCAAAATCTTTTTGGTCTTTTTTTGTTGATTATATGAAACATAATCATAGTTTGAGAAAGCAAAAAAATGGACTTAGAATGGAGGGATTAATTGGACAATAAAGAGTTTATAGCAAAGTTAGAAGAATTAGGTGGTAAGAAACTTACAGATGAAGAGTTAAAAGAATTTGAAGTAATGAGTGAAGAAGAAAAACAAAAAGCTATTCAGTCTTTTGAAGATTTATCAGGTCTTGCTGATGTAATTACAAATATGAGTGATGAGGAAAAAGCAGCGATAAAAACTTCAATTGAAGCATCTCAAGAATTAGCTCAAAAAATGCAAGAAGAAGGTTGTGTGGAAGAGGGATATGGTGATGATGGTGAAAAGCTTACTCTTGAAGAATCTGAGGCAAGGGTAGAAGAAATGGAAAAACAACTAGCAGAGAGTAAAACGTTTTGGGGGAAACTAAAAGCAATTTTTAGAAGTATTTTTTAGATTTATAAATTTCTTTCTCAAACTAATACTAAAAAAGTCAATGAAAATTAATTTCATGTGACTTTTTTAGTTACGATTATATATAATATTAATATATATTTATGTTATAATATCAAATAAGAGGTGTAAGGAATTTTTGAATGTCCTTATTCTTGGACTTTTTTTAATAGGAGGCTACACATGAAAACAATACAAAATATAATAAAAGTCTTTTTGTTAATTAGTATATTATCTGGATTAACTGCTTGTGATTTATACCTTCCAAAGGATGATGAAATTCTTTGTGATATAGGATATATACTAGTTGATGATGAATGTGTATTAGATGAACAACCCCTTACTTGTGAAGATGGTTATTCTTTAGTAGATGATGAATGTGTCTTGGATGAACAACCCCTTACTTGTGAAGATGGTTATTCTTTAGTAGATAATGAATGTGTCTTAGACGATGAACCATTAATTTGTGAAGATGGATACACTTTAGTAGATGAACAATGTGTATTAGACGATGAACCATTAATTTGTGAAGATGGATACATTCTAGTTGGTGATGAATGTGTTTTAGATGTTACAACAGACTTTATGAATGAATCTACTGTCTTAAATGTGATTGATTATGCAGAAGATTATACTTTTTCTGCACTAACACTTCAAACTTATACAAATAAAGAAGATTCAAGTATTTCATATGTAAGTATTGAAGAATTTTTACAATTAGTAGATGAAGGATTAGTTCAACTGATTATTCAAAAGGATAATTCATTTAAACTAAACTTTTCATATGATGTACCATATTATTTAACAGATGAATATGGTGATTCAGGATATATTTTTGAAATGGAATTTTTAGCTGATGAAAATCAATTTAAAATAAACGATACTAATATGTTTAGTGCAATAAACGAGGATTATGATTTCGATTACTATACTTATCTTATATACGATGATATGACAAGAATATCAGAGGATCCATCTTTAACAATAGATTTAGATGATTATGGTATGGATATTGTTAAAGAAGATGGAATGTATTATATTCCTTTATATTTAGCTAATCTATTTTTAACAGGAGCATCTTTGAATGTTTACGAAATGGGAACAGATATTTATATTTTTGATTCAAATATAAGTGTTTCTGTATTTGAAGAATTTTATATTGATGACTCTACTGTGACTGTGTCAGACATTGCTCTTCATACAGAAAACTACTTAGAACTTTATTTTGATTACTTTTACGGATTAATAGATTATAAAGGTATTGATTCTTATACTGATATTATTGAATCATATAATCTAACAGAACAAAATACATTTGAGGACTTCCATACAGTATTAGAACAATTTATAAATGATCAAAATGATTTACATACAAGAATCTTATCAGTTGGTTATACTGATCAAGATTTTGAGTTTAGTACTGATTATATTGAAGGAACAAAAATATTTGATTATAAAAAAGCATATAATGATAAATCTTGTGATTTAGAAACAGAAGAAATGACAATTGAATATATTTATGGAATATATTACGTAAAGATAAGATCCTTTACATTAGAAACTGTTAATTTATTAAAAGAATTTAATGATTTTTATCGTGGAAGAGACGTTGTAATTGATGTATCTTGTAATCCTGGAGGAACACTTCTTGGAGTATTAGAACTATTAACTTATATGACAAATGAACCAATTGAAATTAATTCGATTAATCCTGCAACTGGAGAAATGAATACTGATAGTTTTATTTCAAATCATGACAGAGCTTTAGATGCTAATTTCTATGTAATTACATCTAACTCATCATATAGCGCAGCAAATTTATTTGCTTCGATAGTAAAAGATATGGGACTAGCTGTAATTATTGGAGAAGATACTTTAGGTGGTGCATCAGCAATTCAGTTAACTGTATTGCCTGATGGAAGCATCTTAGTAAGTTCAAGTAACTACACTTTACTTAATCTAGAGGGAACTGTTATTGAAGATGGAATAAGTGTTGATATTGAAAAAGAGTTTCCAATAGATTGGAGTACTTATGCTTATGAACTTGATACAATTTATAATATGTCTTATGATTATACACTCGATGTAAGGCAAGTTGAGAATACAGTCTTCATTGACTTTGAAGATACATTATTAATTGATTCGTTAGATAACGTTACTTATAAATTAAAAGTACAAGGAGAATTTGATGGTCTTGTCTGGCTTGAAGAAGATTATACTGATGATTTTAATTTCGACTTTACAATGGATTATCATTATATTGCATATGATCTAGTTATTGAAGTTAGTTATAGTTTAAACGGAGAGACAATTATTGAGGAAATCTTTATTGAAACATTTGATGATCATTATGATTATGTCTCTGAAGGTGTTTATGAATTAGTAATTGGTGAAACAGTAAGTGGCGGAAAACATAATAGATATGATTTAGATTGTTTTAAAATAGTTATTACAGAAGCTGGAATGTACCGTATATCTTTAAATTATGGAGATTTCCCATATGTAAAAATATTAGATTCTGAGGGTAATTATCTGTATAGTGGACTAGACTTTGATTTAACTCCAGGAACATATTATGCTCAAGTAGAATATCCTAGTTATATATTATATGAAGTAGAATTAATTAAACTTGTTGATGATACATTAGAAGGTACAGAGATTGATATTCCTTTAGGAACTAGTACGCATAGTTTATATGTGGATTATAGCTTTGATCCTGAATGGTTTGAATTTACAGTAACTGAGCAAACATTAATGACATTTTCATTAGATTTAGATGAATTTCAATATTATGAAATTAGATCTATAAATAATCGTCCTATTAATGATCATGCTGAAGATATAATTGGAAATAAAGAAATGACATTTTATATTAATCCAGGAACTTATAAAGTGCAGATTATTACTGTAAACCCTGGAACGGTAACTTTAACTACTACTGCAACAACGGATTTTGTTGATTATACAGATATTGGTGATTTAGATCCTGATCGTAATTATGGAGAACTAGTAATAGGTGAAAACATAATTTCTTTTGAAGCAACAGGAGATATCGATATGTATACTTTAACTCTTACTGAAAATGCAAGTATTGCCTTTGATTATGATAGTACTTTAGGATTTATGCATCGTATATATCCTCATCACTATAGTTTTGTAAGAACTGGGGATATAATATATTTAGAAGCTGGAGTTCACTATTTTGAGTTCCAGACATATGATTATATGGTTAGTCCAACAATGACTTACTCATTAGTTGTAATAGATGATACATATGATGATGATATTGTTAAGGTGCTTGAATTTGGAGTAACTGTGAATAATACTTTTATTTCAGAAGATGATATTGATTATTTTGAATTTACAATAACTGAAATGGGAGCCTACATCTTCACAACAACCGGAAGAGATTTGATGTATCGAATCTATGATGAAGATTACAACATGATTTATCAAACTAGTGGGAATAGAACTTACTCATTCTTACCAGGAACTTATACAATTGAAATGGGTCTCTTTGGGGCTTCGTTTAGTTCTGTTGAGTTTGTCACTATGATGATTGATTATCAAGTAAGTGATGATGAATATGTCGATTTGATGGGCTTAGACTTAAGTGAGTATACGGTATTAGGAGAAGGATATGATAGTAGAGTATCTTCAAGTTTAGAATATGAATATGATTATGATATTTTTATCTTCTATCTTGATGAAACAACCGTTGTAAATGTTGAATGTCTCGGTGATGTATATACTAAAATATATGGACTTGATGGCGAATCTTATTCTACAAAATATGGTGTTGAGTTAGAAGCGGGAACATATTATTTAATGATATACTCTCGATACGGATATTATGATAAAGAATATGAAGTATGGATCGCAATTTACGAATAATTATATAAGAAAAGCAGACTAGAAAGTCTGCTTTTTTAGTTACTATATTACGAAATTACCATCTTTAAAGATTGTTACTTTAGTTCCATCTTGCATAAGACCTTCAATGTTCATATCAATACTACCAAACATAAAGTCTGAATGAGCCATTGATAAGTTAGAACCAGCATCTAGTAATTCTTTTTCACTCATTTTAACTCCGCCCAAAACATTCATTGGATAAGCTCTACCAAGAGCTAAGTGACAACTTGCGTTTTCATCAAATAATGTATTCAAGAATAAAATATTAGAGTTATTAATTGGTGAATCATAACTAATTAATGCAACTTCACCTAAATAACAACTTCCTTCATCTAATTCAATTAGACTTTTTAGTGTCTCTTTTTGTTTTGCTGCATCGTAGTTAACTACTTTTCCATCTTTAAATTCAATCCAGAAATCTTCAATTAAATTACCTTGATATAGTAATGGTTTTGAAGCAACTACTTTACCATTAACTCCATATTTGTAAGGCATTGTGAAGTTTTCTTCAGTTGGAATGTTTGGATTAAAGTAAACACCTTTAGAAGAGTCTTCTCCACCACCTGCCCAAACATGATTCTTAACAAGTTCAACAACTAAATCTGTTCCTAAACTATTTTTAAAATGTAAAGATTTAAAGTTATAATCGTTTAAGACTTTATTATGAGCTAGCATACTTGTATTATGATCTGCCCATTCTTCTATTGGATCATTTGATTCAGTTACTCTACTTGCTTGTAAAATAGCATCCCATAAAGCTTCAACTGCGTCTTCACCTTTTAATTTAGGAAATACTTTCTCTGCCCAAACTGTGTTTGGAGCAGCAATTACTGTCCATTGTGTATGGTTACCCATCATGTGGTCTCGATAGAATTTTAATGCTTTACTTGAAGCAATTCCTGCTTGTTGCATTTTATATGGATCAATTCCAGCATTTAATCCTGGGATTGGAGATGTAATGCTAATAGCACATCCACCTTCTTCAACAAAATATTTAAATTTATCAATTCTCCACTGTGGAACTTTAACTAGTTCTTCAATTTCCATTGATTCATATCCGTATCTAGATACATAATCATCATTCCATTGAACAATCACTCTTTTAGCTCCAGCGTTATAAGCAGCTTTAGCAATTAATCTAGCTAAATCTTTTGTTTCTGTTGAAGTATTTATTCCAACTAACTGATTCTTTTGAACATTAGCTCCAACTTCAACTATTAACTTTGCATATTTTTCTAATAATTCTAATTTTGGCATATTATCATTCCTTTCACAATTCACATTATAGCACGGATTTCACTTTTATTTAATATGTATATTTGTTACTTTTCATCTTTCTATTATTTTAGATATATAGTATAATAAATATTAGATGTTTTACTGCTTGGGATAAGGGATATGTTGTCCAAAGCGGTTTGCTTTGGATATTTTTATTATAAAAAAAGAGGTGCAATATGAAAGATATAATAGATCGACTAATAAAATTTAGAGATGATAGAAATTGGGAACAATTTCATACACCAGAAAACTTAGCTAAATCAATCGCAATTGAATCTTCTGAATTACTAATTAATTATCAGTATGGTGATACATATTTTAATATTGAAAATGTTAAAGAAGAGATTGCGGATGTTATGGCGTATTGTTTATTGCTTAGTGAACATTATGGTTTTGATATCAAAACCATAATGAATGAAAAGATTTCTAAGAATGCGGAAAAATACCCAATAGGTAAGGCTTATGGTAAGGCTGATAAGTATAATAAATTATAATAATAGGAAAAGAGGTTAACGTTATGAAAAAAGTGTTAATAGTTTTTGGGATATTTATATTTTTACTTACAGGTTGTGAAACAAAAGAAAAAACGGGTGATGATCCAATTATTTGTGATGATGGATACTCTCTTATAGATAACGAATGTGTCTTAGATGATGTTACTCCAGAAGTGTACGTTGCTAGTTATGATTTTTCTACTGATACAGTCTCTACTAGAGATGAAGTGATTGAGAAAGTAGTATTTTATCAAGGTAAAATTCAAAATCTTATAGGATCAAGTGCCGAGGGTGAATTAAGTAGTGGATTAACAAGGCTTTCTACAGGCGAAACTTTTTACACAAGAGAAGATTTTGCTTTATATGATAATCAAGAATATAACGAAACATCATTTGTTGATATTGAATCATTAATGAATACAGAAATGACAATTTCTACATTAAAAGATACTATTAGTAGATGTGAAAGTTTTGTTGAAGGTGAGTTTTGTGATGTAGCTGCTTTGGATTATGAATATGCACCTGATAGCCGTATTTTAATGCAAACAGATGGAGATAGATTATATATCGAATCATATCGTTATAATGCTAATCTTAATTATGTTTCTGCTGAAATAATGTTTTTTGATTTAATAGATGGATTAGTTTATTTTGAATATGTTAGAGATAATAATGAAAATATTGGAGAAGTATTATTTGAAAATGTTTATTATGATCGTTTCATAGAAGGTTTTGGAGCAACTGCTGTTGCGATAAGAGCTGGAGGAGAAATATATTATCAGTTTGATAGTACAGATGGACTAGATAGATTAAATTTTAGAATTCTTGAGGGAGAGAAATATATCTCTTATAGAAGTAGAGAAAATCAAATATACTACACATATTCATACTCTCAATATAGAGATACTGACAAATATTATATTGATTTTCAACGTGGAACCAAATCGTTCTTAAAATATAAATTTAACTCTTTTAATACAGATGTTATTGTTCAATGGAATCTACTTGAAACAACAGGTTGGGATAAAATAGGTTTAACAGAATCAAACGAATGTCATATCTACAATGGCGATGTTGAAATCTTGACTGATTTTTATAGAAATGCTTTCCATTCTTATGTAGAATATGCAGAAATTGCACGTGATTACGATGAATCTGAGTTAACTCAAAGCATCATTGATTTAAGTGATTATGGACTATTATTTAGCGAAGTTACTTTAGAACAGATTAACACTGAAAGAGATAATCTTATAGATAACTTTGATATATTAAAAACGTATCATGGATTTTCAGAATCAGATGATTTAAATAGACAAGAACTACTAGATATGTATCCATTCTTTGCAAATGAAGATATCATTGCTGAATTATCAGCATTAGTTGTTTTAGATGATGAGTAAAATTAATACACTATATATAGAAGGGATTGATGTGAATGGATAAAAGAGTAGAAAAAATATTTAGAGAAAGAGTTTATAATAGTGAAAAAGCAAAAGCAAAGTACTTAGTTGAAAAGAAATTATATGATATTGAATATATTGAAAATATTGATAATAAATTTAAAAGCTTAAGTACAGGTGCTGTTATATCTAAAATAAACGAAATGCAGTATTTTTGTGAGAGAATAGAGGATTCAAAATTCGTTGTAGTATATAAAGTTTCTGAGGGGAATGATAATTTCAAACAAGGTAAGAAATATGGAGTAAATATACCAATTGAGATTAATGATGAAGATTATCATAATCTAATATCAAGTGAGGATAGTAAACTAATAATTCAATAAGTAGTTTTTTAAAAGGATTTGCGATAACTTATTATGTTTTCGCAGCTCTAGTTGCAGTTATAGGGTTATCTTTATCCATAGAGGAAGAATCATGGATGTTCATGGGAGTACTCGCAGTAGTAGCAATGATTGTGTTTAACGGATTAATAATACATGCATTATCTTATTTACTTACCAATGTAGTGAGTATAAATAGAAAAATCAAATAGATCGATAATGATTATTGAAACAATATTTACTTTTGATGTTTAGTGTTATAATAAAGATATAAAGGAGATGAGCAAGAAATGGATATATTTATTTATATATTAATAATAGTTTTTATCATATTCTTATGTGGTATAAGAATAGACAGAGAGTACGAAAGAAGTGTTGTATTTAGATTAGGTAGATTTAAACATATTAAAGGTCCTGGTATATACTGGGTAATACCTTTGATAGACATAAAGAAAAAAGCAGACTTAAGAATAAGAACACTAGACGTAGCAAGTCAAGAAACAGTTACTAAAGATTCAGTAACTATTAGAATTGATGCTGTTCTTTATTACAGAGTAGAATACCCTGAAAAAGCAATTATTAAGGTTAGAAATTACCAACATGCTATTGGACAAAAAGCATTAACTACATTAAGAAATGTTATTGGACAACATAATTTAGATGAGTTATTGAATAACCGTACATCTATTAATGAATCAATTAGTGTTATTGTTGATCACGTAAGTGATGAATGGGGATTAAAAGTAACAGCTATTGATATTAAAGATGTAGAAATTCCAAAAGACATGCAAAGAGCTATGGCTAAAGAAGCAGAAGCTGTCAGAGAAAAAAGAGCTAGAATCATTAAAGCAGAAGCAGAGCAAGAAGCTGCTAGTAAACTAACAGAAGCTGCAAGTATGATAGCTAAAAACCCTATGTCTTTAGAACTTAGAAGAATGCAAATGGTAACAGAAGTAGGAGCAGAACAAAATACTACTACATTATTAATGATGCCATCTGAATTTGTTAATCTGGCAAAAGCAATGTCAGATCATTTCACTGATAAAGATAAAAAATAAATCTATTAATGCTACAAAGGTATATTCCTGAAAACTAAGGAATATACCTTTTTTTTATCTCCTTGGAACATCATAAAAAAACAAATCTTAAATAAATCTTAACTCAATCCTCAACCCTTTGACCTCATTCGAATATCAAGGTAGTATACTCGTGAAAGAAAAATAAACGCCAAAATTGGAGTGATCCAGTGACGGAAAACTAAAGGGTCTCAAGAAGATAGCCAGTTGCCTTTCTAGGTAACTTTTTTGTTACGAAAAATTAAAGGAGGATCTTATAATGATCAGAAAATTATCAATTTTGTTAGTAGTATTAGCAGCATTTGGAGGGACAGTATCTGCATATTCATGGTGGGATACATTACAAGTTACACAAAGTGAAACATTAACAATTGGAGAAGGAACAGATTTAGTATTGGCAGTTAACGCAACTGCACCTGCAGGAAAAGTATTAGTACCAGATGGTGTTGTTTTAGGAGTTAATGATGTAGACGAAATCGTCTTAAGTTATGATGTTAACTTAAGTAAAGAAGCTCAAAGTGATTTAGAACTTAATACAAGCGTATCTAATTTATTAATTGACGGAGACGATACTTACATTTCATATGTAGTTATCGATGTTACACCATCAACTGTAGATATTAACGATGATACAATAACTGTAACAGTAACAGTTACACTTACTGAACCACTAACTGAAGTTATTTATAACGCTGTAGTTAATGGAGACATCACATTTGATTTAACATTTAACGCTTCATAATTAAAGAAAAATAACATAAGGAGGTGGCAATATGAAAAAATTATTAATTATATTATTAGTTACAACTATCATAATTTCAAATAGTGCCATTTCCAAAGGTTATGGCTTCTTTGATACAAAAACCGATACAGCTAATGAACTATTAGATATCGGTTTTTGGGATTTTATACCATTACCAATCGGGCCTGATTTCGCTAGTAAATTATCCATATATGTTGATGATGCTATAGCAGAAGACCCCGATTCGAAATTGAAATACATCTATTCACAAACAGATGTACCAAATAATAAAACAGCTAAAATAAATGAAATAGATGTTTTTGGATATACATGGAAATTTGAGGGAAAAGGTAAAACTACCAATTATCCTACTATGGGATATCCTGTATTGATTGATAGAGCATTAGATGAATTTGGAAATCCAGTTCACGATATAGCTCCAGCATATTCAACTACACCACTATATCCAGAATACAACTATTTTACAGCTTATGATGCAATGAATCTTCACACTAATAATCAATATAGTCTTAGATTAAATTATATGGATTACTTAAGTACAACAACATCTATTGGAAAAGTATCAAACATATCTTTTTATGCAAACATTGGACTAAGTGACCCTGATGATGCAGAAAGTATAAGAAGAGCAAGATTTTATGTTTTTGTATCAGACCGTAATGGAGGTTGGACACGTATAGGTAATGTAAGAAGCACATTAGTAGCTTCTGAAAGTGAGTACTTCACTCATCACTCATTTGATGTCCCAGGAAACTTGTTAGGTGAAGAACT
This sequence comes from Candidatus Izemoplasma sp., assembly GCA_029939945.1. Lineage (GTDB taxonomy): Bacteria > Bacillota_I > Bacilli_A > Izemoplasmatales > Izemoplasmataceae > JAFGXW01. Next base: position 74,606 of record JAOZRX010000001.1, read on the forward strand.
ATTCGTTAAAATTGCATTTTATGGGCAAACGTACTCTGCTGGATTTAGTAGGTTGATTATAGATGATCTTATAATCACAATGGTAGATTAGGTGATATTATGAAAAAAAATAGATATAAAAAAGAAATTATTGATACAATTAAATTTATATTATTACTTATTGTTATAGTTGTAGTATTCAAACTTGTTTTCACCTATGTTCCACCACTTAATAAATACGACCTATATGTTATTAAAACTGACTCTATGGATCCAATTATTCTGCCTGGGGATATTGTTGTAATTAAAGAAATAGATTCAGGTGATATTAAAGTCGGAGATATAATGGCGTTTCATGTGGATATTAATGGTGATAATGTAGATGATGTTGTAGTACATTATATTGCTGAAATAAATTCAAATAATAATGAATTAATCTTTAAAACAAAACCACATGTTAGTGAATTACACGATAGATGGACAATTGAAGAACAAGATTTAATCGGAATATATACATATCAAGTAAATTATCTAGGTAAAATTATCATGTTTGCACAATCATGGGTAGGAAAAATCATACTTGTGGCAGATGTAATAATCATTTCAGTTATTTACGATGTATTATTTAGTAAGAAGAAGAAAACAAAAATCAAGGGAAAAAAGGATGATATAGAAAACATCTCTGTTAAATAGAGATGTTTTTTTGAATTGTCTGCTACATAGTGAACACTCCCACTACTTACAATAGACATTGTTGAAGTAGGGGCTTCTCGGGTAGTGCGCACTACCATGCGCAAATTAATCGAGCTATCAAGGTTGTCCCATCCTCTTATACTAGTATTGCTTAGTTTTCTATTTTACTCCTTTTAATATATTTATCTAGATTTATTATAACAATTGCTTATTGAAAGGACAAAATGCAGAAAACGCATTTTTTTATAATAAAACTTAATTTTTGAACCAGAAATTACATCTGTTCATCTCACCAGTTACGATATTATCAATTAAAAAATGAAGTCACAAGACTTCATTTATTTTAAATTCATTTTATTCTCCTTATATTTACATTTGTTTTTTGCTTTTCTATTTTATATAATCGTATAGTATCATCCTTGAGATTTTCATTCAATATACAGAGAATCGAGTTAATATTAATGTAAAAATTACATGAAAAGATAATGTTAAATATATATGTTATAAATCTTACATTAATATTAATTTGAATAGACAGTAATTGACTATTGAAGACGAAATGGTAATATTAGTATGAAATCGGAAATGAATTGATTTATAGAAAAGGTTTCTTACATAGCAATTGGAGGTGTAAATATGATAAAAGGAAATAAAGGTGTTACACTAGTAGAATTATTAATTGTAATAGTAGTAATGGGAATCATAGCTACATTCTCAATTGTATCTGTTAGGAAAATTATTGAAAATACAAAAAAAGATCGTGTTTATGCAGATGCTTTAATGGTTGCTGAGGCAGTAACATTATATTGTATAAGTGATGGATGTGAACCAAAAGAGGGTGCTACTAATACCCATGTTAAGTGGAAACACATAAAGATGTATATAGATGGGATTGATGAGGAATACTATAATTTACCAGATGGATTTTTAGTTTCGATAGTTCAAGCAGGAGAAATAGAAAGTCCTAGAGTTAGATTAAGAGCAATAGACCCAACAGATTATTCATGGTATATATTTAGAGATCCGAGTGATCCAGATAATGATAGAGATAATGTAACTACTCGAGAGTAATAATAGTAGATAACAAAAAAATATGAAAAAGAATACTAGATATTAGATTATCTAGTATTTTTTATAGATATTAGATAATCTAATGGATAATTACTAAGAATTTGAATTTAGAGAGTTTTAGATTTGAAATCTTAAATAAATCTTACAGTCACTCCTTTGTAATTGTTTTTTTTGATAAGCTACCATACAATAAAATTATAATAAGCAAAAGGAGGGTATCCAAATGAAGAATAAACCTTATAAAATTCATCGAAAAATAGTTGGTTATTTATTAGTGTTATCATTAATTCTCACAACCGGTACTTTTGCTTATTGGGCAAATTATGTAGAGGGAACAAATAATGAAATAACTGAAACATTAACTGTTGGGTCTGCGAAAAGCGTTAAATCAAGATTTGATATCGCAAATGAATTACATAGCGGAGGAAGACTTGTACCTAGTAATCAAGTTGAAAATAGTGAAGCAAATGCAGTTGCAAAAATAGATTTAGCATACAATATTGCCTGGTTAGAAGATTCAAATGTAACACAATTAAATGGAACTTCAACTATGGGCTTAATAGGTATATCTCATAGTCTTATTATTGTAGTGAATGGTGAAGAATTAGACTCAAGTGTATATCCAAAAATATTTGAATTAATTAATGTAAATTATGATGTAAATAATAAAACTCAATTAGTATTTAAAGGAGAATCTGAAACATTCTTCTTTAGTGTAACAATGGATGAACCTGAAAATCAAAGAGAGTATTTACTTATTAGAAATGCTAGTATAACTATAGAATTCACTTTTAGTATCCATGATAGTTTAATCGAAACAACTAATAATACTGATGATGATTTAGAACCTGCTTCTCCATATGGAGATACATTATCTGAGATAGCACCTAGTATTATTAATGATATGCAAGAGAAACTATCTTCAACAGGATCATATGGTAGATCTTGGGGGAAATACAGATATACAGATTTAGGATTAGACCCTGAAAACTGGGATGAAGCAATTATGCATATTCATTATAAGCCTTCTGGAAGCAGCTTGTTTTTACGCCCTGAAGACGGATATGGATTCACAGTATATAATTTTGATAACGATGAGTTCTCATTAGATTCAACATATAATTGGAATTTGATTTATAGTGATATAGATGGGAATTGGTATTTCCATAGTATTACAGAATCAAATATAATTGATATAAATACTCTCGTAGTTGAAAGTATTACGGATTAGTATATGAGTACAAAGATACTTTTGCACATAAGAAATTAGAATATTTAAAAAACAGACTATAATAGAATTTGATTTGTATAGTCTGTTTTATTTTTATTGAGTAATTTAATATTAAACATAAATTATCTAAAGTTATAAAGAAGTAAGTTATTAAATATGAAAATGTGTTACAATTATTTTATAATATAATAGATATGTATATAAGCATATAAGTTTATTTGGAGGTGCTTTATGAAAAAGAAATTGTCTCTAAAAGAGATCTTAGTGTACGGGAGTTTAATGTTCATATTTGTGTTTGCTATTGTTTTTTTGGTTACTTTAGAAGAAGAAACAGTAGGAATAGAATACTTTCATGTATATCAATCAAATTATGATGATCCAATTGAGATAAAAATCGGGGTACTAGCAAATCAAGGCACTGTTGCTGCACATAATCGCTGGGATGAAACTGCAGAATACTTGAATAATAAAATTGTTGATCATACATTTGTAATTGTACCGTTATCATTTGATGATGTTAGTCAAAAGGTGGTAAGTGAAGAAGTTGATTTTGTGTTGGTTAACTCATCTTTTTATATTGACTTAAATGTAAATATTGGTGTTACAAGTATTGTTACAATGAATAATCTAAATCTAGATGTTGAATTAACTTCTTTCGGAGGAGTGGTTTTTACAAGAAGTGATAATGATGATATAAGTGACTTCTCTGATATTAGGAATAAAGACTTTGCTGCGGTAGATGAAAATTCATTTGGTGGATGGCAGACTGCCTTAAAAGAATTTATAGATCATGATATTGATCCTTTTTCTGATTTTAAAAGTGTTACATTTATCGGAACTCAAAATGAAGTTGTATTAGACGTAATAAATGGAACTTACGATGCAGGTACCATTCGAACAGGTATTATAGAAGAAATGATTGAAGATGGTTTAATCAACTCAAATGAGATAAAAGTAATTCATGAGGAAACCCCGGATTTTCCTGTCTTGATTTCTACTCAATTATATCCTGAGTGGCCCCTTGCAAAAACAGCGCATATATCAAATGATTTAGCAAATCAGGTTGCAGATGCTTTAATTCATATGAGTAGAACTGATCAAGCAGCCATTGATAGTGGTATTGCAGGTTGGACAATTCCTCAAAATTATCAAGACGTACGTCAAACACTAAAACTTATTAAAGCTTCACCATATGAAGATTATGGTTCAGTGTCATTTAATAATTCGTTGTATTATAGTCGTGTTTTCTTAATCATTATTTTATGGGCCTTGTTAATAATTGTATCAATTGTTTTTTGGTTAGTTCACACTCGTGAAAAAATGGTTTATTTAACAAAAAGATCAAAAGTAATGGAAAAAATAGCAGTCGAGGCAAATGAGGCTAAAGGTGAATTTTTAGCCAATATGTCTCATGAAATCCGAACACCTATGACTGCTATAATTGGATTGTCTACGCTGTTAGATAGTACTGAATTATCTATTAGACAACGTGATTATAATCATAAACTAAAAAGTTCAGCAGTTAACTTGCTAGGGATAATTGAGAACATTTTAGACTATTCAAAAATTGATGCAAAAAAAATGAAAGTTGAAAAAATAGAATTTGAACTAAATGATGTTCTATATAATCTTTCAAATGTAGTAACACTGAAGGCAATGGAAAAAAATATTGAATTCTTATTTAGTATTCAATCAAAGTTACCTAAAAAGTTTATTGGAGATCAACTAAGGATAGGTCAAGTTTTAATTAATTTGGTTACAAATGCAATTAAGTTTACTGATAAGGGACAAGTTGTCTTAGAAATAAATACAGAACTTAAAAATAATAAACCATATTTATCATTTGCTGTAAAAGATTCAGGCATTGGAATGACTACGAAGCAAATAAATGAAATATTAAATCCATTTACTCAAGCTGACAGTTCATTTACTAGAAAATATGGTGGAACAGGACTTGGATTAACAATAACTAATCAATTGATAAGATTAATGGGAGGAGAATTATACATTTCAAGTGTAGAAGGAGTGGGAAGTACTTTTGCATTCTCAATACCATTAAAACCAGTTGATGAGGATAATGATTCATTTGTTATTCCAGAAAAACTATTAAATCTTAATGTGATGATAGTTGATGATAATGAAACCTCATTAAATATATTAGAAGAAATATGTGTTTCCCTAGGATTTAATACAAAGATAGTATTATCACCTTTTGAAGCTATAAAAATACTAGAACAAAAGGAATTTATTCCTGATATTATAGTTCTTGATTATGTAATGCCAGAATTAAATGGTATTGAATTAGCAATAAAATTAAGAGAGAAAGAATTATTAACAGATACACAATCATTATTGATGGTGTCAGCATTTGGTAAAGAAAGTGTTATTAACGATGCTATGGATGCAGGTATTTCTGAATTTCTTGATAAACCAATTAATCCATCGTTTTTCTATAATACAATACTGAGTTTGTTTGATGAAACAGAATTCAAGAAAAGCAGTAGACATGAAAATAGAAAAAAAGTAAATTTAGTAAAACCAGGAACAAATATTATTCTTGCAGAAGACAATAAAATAAATCAACAAATCGTTTATGAATTGTTATCAAGAGAAGGTTTTGACGTAACGATTGCAAATGATGGTGTTGAAGTAATTGATTTACTCGAGGCAGATGAGTTTGATTATCAACTAATACTAATGGATATTCAAATGCCTAATTTAAATGGTAGAGATGCTACAATAAAAATTCGTGAAACTGAAAGTAAATATCAAAATATACCAATTGTTGCAATGACAGCACATGCTTTAGAAATTGAACGTAAAAAGTCTCTTCAGGCAGGAATGAATGATTTCTTAACTAAACCTCTTGAGATACCAAAATTATTTAATGCATTATCAAAATATATTGATATTGTTTCTGTAGCAATAGATAATAAAAAATCTGGCACAGTAAATCTAGACTTTTTAGATACAAAAGAGGGATTAAAAAACCTTTCAGGTGATGAAGCATTCTATATTGAAATATTATATAATTTCTTAACTGATTATAAGGGTTATGACAAAGTACTAGAAAATTTATTTGGTGATGAAGATGAAGAAGATATAATCATAGAATGTCATACAATAAAAGGATTGGCTGCTACTATAGGTGCAAAAGAACTGCAAAAAAATGCGGAAAACTTAGAAAGTAACTTAAGAGAAGGCAATTTTGATTATGGTAGCTTTTCTAAATTCGTTGAATCGTTGAAAGAATTAAATAAAAAGTTGGATAGTTATTTCAATGATAACCCTTTTAAACGAATTAAACGCTAAACTATTATCACAGATATGGAGATGTTGATATGGATGTCAAAAATAGATTAAAGAAAAACAAGAGGAAAATCTTGCTAGTAGAAGACAATCACTTAAATATCCGAATCATGAGTAGATTATTACAAGGCATGGGTGTGGATATTGTAGAAGCAAGTAGTAAGAAAGAAGCAATAAAAATAGCTGTAGAAGAAAACTTTTCAATGATCTTTATATGTATTTTCATGCCGGAAACTATTGGATATGAAATCATAAAGAAAATACGCGAACTAAGCGAAATAAATAAAGATACACCAATCATCGCAGTATCATCTAGCAGTTACAATTCTATGACAAATAAAATGATGGAATGGGGTATTGAGGATGTCATTTCAAAACCATTAAAGGAAAGTGAATTGCTAATTTTGTTTAAGAAGTATACAGTTGAGAAAATTCTATCTAAGCCACAAACAACTATGAACTTTAGTATGTTTGATAATAAAGAATTTGAGTCTTTTTATAATGATGATAGTCTTCAAAAAGAAATAATCTTAACATTTATTAATGAAAGAGATAATGATTTAGATAGAATGAATGAAGCCTTTCATTCTAAAAATATTGATAAAATATATGAAGCTCTGCATTATATGAAAGGTTCATTTTCATATTTAAAAGCAAAAAAGATTTTGGAACTTACTCAGCAAATATTAGATTTACTAAAAGTTAAAAATTTAAAAGATGCATTACTTCTTGAGAGAACATTTTATAACAACTATAATACATTATTTAAAGAGTTAAATTTCTATATTAATAGTTTGTGAAAATTGATGATATTTAGAAAGAAGGTATAGAATATGAGTGCTATAAAAAATATTATGTATTATATTCTTGTAATATTTTTAGTTATATATGTATCTATACTGGCATTTAGTCCTGATAGAATGATTGAATTTATTGGATTCAGAGCATTTATTGTTCTTTCTAATTCAATGGAACCCACTATAAATATTGAGGACATGGTAATCTGTAAAAGAGTAGATGAAGAAGATTTAGATATTGGAGATGTTATAACATTTAATGTCTATATTCCTGAAATGGATTCCTTAGTTTACGTTACTCATTACATCGGAAATATAGAAGAAAGTGATGGAGTGAAAATATATTACACAAGAGGGGAACAACAAGCAGAAAATACATATGACGAGTGGAAAGATAAAGATGGAAACCCTGTAGATATCACATTTGATGATATTGAAGGAAAATATTTTTTCAAAATCCCATATATTGGACATGTAAAAAACGCTTTAACAGAACCAGTAATACTTACTTTAGTGATATTAAATGGTGGTGTTATATATATATTAGTTAAATATATACGTCGTAAAGGTAAATAATGTAAAACTAGGTAAAAAGGATCAGAATAATTTCTGATCCTTTTTTGAAATCTTACATAATTATTAACTATTTAACAAATTACTTGTCAAAAAAACTTAACTTAATACAATAGAGGTATCAAAACGAATTTGAAAGTTGGGTTATTTATGAAAAAAGTTAAGGAGAAAAAGCAATACAAGTTTCTATCAATAAGATTTATTGTTAAAATCTTGTTGATAGTATCGTTCATTATGACATCTAATACATTTGCATACTGGGCAGATACGGTTGTAGGAACTAATACATCTATCACAACCACTTTTTCAGTAGGCTCTCCTTCATTTGTTAATCATGAATTTGTACTAACGGATGAAATAAATACCTTTAGCTATGTAATCCCACTAGAAGAATTATTAAGTGATCCAGATAATAGTATCGATGATGTAATATTTGGAATTATTTGGAATGACGAGGAATTATTAGAAGAACTTCAAAATCTTGATGCTTCAGCAGAAGTCGAAGTAACTTACGATATCTTAATTACTGAAAATGGTAAAGAAGTAAAAAAATGGAGATATAAAAGACTTGTTAAATTAATTAATTTAGAGTTAGATGAAGATAATCCTAATACAATTAGTTATGGTAATACACCAGAAACATTTGGATTTAGTGTTTCATTAAACGAAGAGCAAAGAAAAAATGATTATAGACTTTTAGCAAAACATGAAGTTACTATCGTAGTTAGTTATACAATAATAGAGGATACTATTGTTAGTGATTAATCTATTTCAATAAACTGAATAAGATGATAAAGTAAAAATAACTGCACCTAATACTTGGACATAGCCAACTATGACAAATTAGGATGCAGTTTTTATATGTGATATCTTCTTGTAGAATATTCCCTATTTTGATATAATATGTTTGTTAGGATTTTATTTCATAACTAGGGAGGGCATAGTATGAAACGTATTCTTCTAGTAGAAGATAATAAGGTAGTATGTAAGACAATTGAAAGGCATCTAGTTAATAATGGATATAAGGTCGATTGTGTGTTTAATGCAGAAGATGGATTACTTGAAGTGAATAAGCATCAATACACAGCTATAGTACTAGATTTAAACTTACCAAAAATGAGTGGTTATGCTTTCATACAAATTTTGCGTAAGAAATCAGATATTCCAGTTATTATTAATACTGCGCATGCTAGTGTAAAATCAAGGGTTAAACTTATTAATGTTGGAGCTAGTGATTTTATAGAAAAATCGATGCATCCAGATGAAATTATAGAAAGCATCAAAATTATTTTAGAAGATCGAGATGAAATGAAAAATAAGAATAAGACATTTAAGTATAAAGATATTGTAATAGACTTTTCAACGAGAACAGTAAAGAAAAATGGAAAAGTATTAGAACTTACCTCAAAAGAGATTGATATATTAAAGACTTTACTTGATAATCCTAATAGAGCATTTTCAAGAGAACAATTATATTTAGTTGTATGGGGTGAACATTATTCTGAATCTGTTGATAATACAATTAATGTACATATTAAGAGATTAAGAAATAAAATTGAGGAAACACCAAAAAAACCTGAAATTATTGAAACGGTATACGCTTATGGATATCGTTTAGGTAAATCAGTTGTTGATATGCTTCAACAAAGAATGGAACAATAAACAAAGAGTGAATCGAATGATTCACTTTTTTTATGTCGAAATACAAATTTAATAAACGGCTAAAACAAGAGGAAAAACAATATCTAACATACTAAATCTTAATTAAATCTTAACTAGATACTGCATCCATTGACTAAGAATACTATGGATGATACTATACGATTATACAAAGGAAAAAAAGCAAGAAAAACTATAAAAACTAAAAAAGAAAATATAAGGAGAAAAACAATGAAAAAAGAACAAAATAAAAATTCAAGAAAAAAGGTAATCGCTATATTAGTAATGTTATCACTAGTATTAACAACAGGAACATTCGCATATTGGGCAAGTTACGTTGAAGGAACTGATGCAGAAGTAACAGAAACTTTAGTAGTAGGTTCAGGAGACACAATCGAAACAACATTTGATATATCAGATGATAATACTATAGGTGGATTATTAGTGCCAGTTGGACAAGCAGTTAATTCAAGTTTATATGCAATTGAAGAAATCAATTTATCATTTGATGTACAATGGTACGAAGATGAAGACCAAACTCAAACTTACGGTATAGATTCAATTGGACAAATCGTTATTGATCATGAATTATTAATCGTAATTGATGGAGAAGAATTAGATCATGATGACTATTCAGATATTTATGACTTAGTAAACGTATTATATAGTGAAGACAATGCAACAGATATGTATTTAGATAATACAGATTCATTCTCATTCCAAATTACAATGGATGAACCAGCTAATCAAGAAGAATATAATTTAATCGCATTCGCAGAAATTTCAGTAACATTCTCATTCACAATTGACACAGATGATATTGAAAGTACTGATTATTAATAATATTAATAACAGTAATAATGTTCATATCCACCCTTTTAATAGAGAAGAATTATACTTATCGTATAATTCTTCTCTTATATATTATAGTAAAGAACTAACATTTTTTTGTTATTCACAGAAATTGAATCTTAAATAATAATTAACTCAATTATCATTTATTGACTGTGATAATTATCAATGATATTATACAAGGGAGAAGAAAAGACTAGGATATTGATTAAAGGAGATGGTGAATTATGAAGAATGTAATTGACAACATTAAATTAGGATTATATATGGGAATAATTGGAATAATCTTACTATACATTGGTACTTTGATATTTATGCCAGACTTAACGGTAAAAATATTTCGTTTTAAACCTTTTGTAGTTGTAACAGAATCAATGGAACCTTACATTAATGTTAATGATATGGTAGTTGTTGGTGTTTTCGATATTGATGAAGCAGAAGTTGGAGATATTATCACATTCGAAGCTGATATAGATTATAATGGAACAAAAGAAATTGTGACACATTATATTTATGAAATCGATAGAACTAGAGATGAAGCAGTTATTCGAACAAATAGATATTTTGATGAAGATCAAACGATAACTCCAGATACATGGATAATCCCAGAAAATAATGTTATTGGATCATATAGTTTTCATATTCCATACATGGGATATCTAGTAGGATTTATAAAGAGTATTTACGGAATCATTATAATTGGAATTAATGTTCTCATATTTGGGGGAATAAAATATATTAATAGAAAAACTAAACAAAAAGAATTGTTAGAAAAAGAGAATAAAAAAGAAGAAGAATTAGAAGAGGAAATTAAACAATTAGATTAGTAAAATTAATGTACTTATATAAGAGTGAATCGAATGATTCACTCTTTTTTATGTCGAAACATCAATTTAACAAATGGCTAAAATAAGAGGAAAAACAATATCTAACATACTAAATCTTAATTAAATCTTAACTAGATACTGCATCCATTGACTAAGAATACTATGGATGATACTATACGATTATACAAAGGAAAAAAAGCAAGAAAAACTATAAAAACTAAAAAAGAAAATATAAGGAGAAAAACAATGAAAAAAGAACAAAATAAAAATTCAAGAAAAAAGGTAATCGCTATATTAGTAATGTTATCACTAGTATTAACAACAGGAACATTCGCATATTGGGCAAGTTACGTTGAAGGAACTGATGCAGAAGTAACAGAAACTTTAGTAGTAGGTTCAGGAGACACAATCGAAACAACATTTGATATATCAGATGATAATACTATAGGTGGATTATTAGTGCCAGTTGGACAAGCAGTTAATTCAAGTTTATATGCAATTGAAGAAATCAATTTATCATTTGATGTACAATGGTACGAAGATGAAGACCAAACTCAAACTTACGGTATAGATTCAATTGGACAAATCGTTATTGATCATGAATTATTAATCGTAATTGATGGAGAAGAATTAGATCATGATGACTATTCAGATATTTATGACTTAGTAAACGTATTATATAGTGAAGACAATGCAACAGATATGTATTTAGATAATACAGATTCATTCTCATTCCAAATTACAATGGATGAACCAGCTAATCAAGAAGAATATAATTTAATCGCATTCGCAGAAATTTCAGTAACATTTTCATTCACAATCGACACAGACGATATTGAAAGTACTGATTATTAATAATAGTAATAATAGTAATAATAGTAATAATGTTCATACCCCCCCTTCTAAGAGAGAAGAATTATACTTAGCGTATAATTCTTCTCTTATATATTGGAGTAAAAAAAATAGAAATTATCTTTACAATCAGTATATACTGTCATCAAAATTGGGAATTAAAATAGAAAAAAAACAACTTCAAATCAAAGTTGTTTTTATTTTGAGATACAATATTCACTTAAGTATTCATTTGCTTTTTCATATGCAATATTTACACATTTGTCAAAGTCTCTTATGAAGTCTTCCCAACGGTAAATAGATATGAATGAATCATAGTTAACATTGTTCTTATTTTGAATTACTATTTCATTATGAATATTAGAAGAAATAATTTCAGGTAATTTAGTCTTATCAACACCCCAAATACCTTTTTGTCCCTTTTTCATAATATAACTATAGTCATTACCTTTATCTGGGATAACAACTCCAATAATACCTTTTGTTGAACTAGAGAATGTATTATTCAATGAGTATTTTATTTCATATGGAATAGTGTCACTACTAAGTATGTTTCTTGATATTAGTACTACAGTAACATCTGTATGAGAAATCTTTTTTTCAAGTTTTAATAAAGACTCTTCAGTGTGTGGTAATAAGTCGGTATCTTCATTTGAGTATTTATATTTTCTTCCTTTAAATTTATCCATAATTTTAAATTTAAAGTTCATTGAATCTGAATGGATATATGATATGTATATATTTCTTTTCATTTTGGTTCCTCCTAACAGTGCTTTGCTGAATTAGTATACCAGTTTCTTTTGATACTTACAACATTATTATGTTAAGTTCACTTATTGGTAATATAAGCTTCTGTGGTGATTGGGATTGGATTGTTTTCGTAGGGAGCATCGAAGCGATTATCAAAGGCTTCATTTCTCTTTAGTTGTGAATCCCAATACTTGTTTGTTAATCCAAACAGACTCATAATTTTTAGAAGAAATATTGAAAATCTTGAACTTTTTTCTTTTCCAAATAGAAATTTAAGGTCTTTTTTATTGTATGGTTCATTATTTTTAAATGAAACTGCCAATCTAGAAACTGCTTGTCTTTTCTTTTTAGTCATGATATCAGGCATTAATCTAAAACCTTCGCTTCCTGGGATTATAATAACACCACGATTATCTAGATTCATTATTTTTGAGAATCTATTACAGTATTGTTCTAGTGCTCTACTTTGGATTCCATCAGAGAAACCTGAATGGATTATAAAAGTAATCTGTTTGTCTTTTAGTTCTTCTTTAAATGAAGATAATATTTCGTAAAAGTTCTTAACTTGTCCGGGCATACCATCAACATAAAGTGCAAAAATCATTAATACATGATCATATTTACTCATCTCTTCTGCGTATTCAAGATGTTGTTTAAACTTTTTAAGAAATCTTATTTCAACATTTTCTTTCCCGTAACCTTCTAAAAACCAAGAAGTAATAACTGAAGAGTTACTGCTTTCTCCTCTAGGGCTTCCGTTATAAACGATCAAAGACATCTTTTACACCTCCAGCATTATCTATTGTAACAAATTTTGAAGTATCATCTTTTCTAAAATTAAGAGCATTTCTAAAGTAAGTGGAAGAAATTAAATTGATATCTTCTTCTGTAGTGTCATCATCTGTGATTAACATCACACTGATGTCAGGCATTTTTTCATATCTTCTTACATGATGTTGTTCACCTTTATGAATAGATATATATGGATGAGCTGAACCAATACTTCTATCTTTACATGTTTTAAGAATAGAAGATTCATATCCTAAAATAACTGGAGATATGTATAAAATCATATCAACATTAGGCATTCTGCTTAATATTTGTTCGTGATCATCTTTGATTCCACAACGTCCTGGGGTTTTAACCCAACAATCCCAACAACCACGACAGTAGTTGATATTCATGTCTCTTAATCTGAAATAATCAATCTCACAAGTAGTATTTTGTGATACTTCTTTTTCGATTTCTTTCTCATAAGCTTTGTATTTTTCATCTTGTGGTATACCGTTTAATATAAGTAATCTCATTATTTAAATACCTCCTCAATATTAACTTGTTTACTTACTTTCTTCATAAGTTTCTCAATAACTTCTTCATATTTACCAGAACTATATAGATGATACTTCATAAGTGAACTACCATTTTGCTCTAATTTTTCTTGATAATATTTAAGGTCTTGATGTTTATCTGCACCAATACATATTACAGTAGCAAGTCCATAAGTATAAATTGACATATCATAAAAGATTGACTTTAATTGTTCATCACTTAGTACTGAAATAAACGGATTTTGCTTCATTTGATCTATATATGAATGATCATTATTTGTGAAGTTAGATAAAGGGTTATCCATTGTTAAGAAAAAATCGTTAAATATAAGTTTGTTCTCTAAAACATAAGCTATGTAACCAATACCTACATTTAGAAATTGACTCACTGTTCTTTTCTCTTGAGTACTATTGAATAATTGCTGCTTAATGAAAATGTATAGATCCTCAAAAATAGCTTCAATACTTGGATACTGAGTATAGATAGGAGCAGTAGATTTTCCTAGACATTTTCCTATTTCACGAATAGTAATTGCATTTTTTCCTTTTTCTCTTGCGATGTTATAAGCACATTGAATAATCTGTGCTTTATTTAATATTGCTGTTCTCGCCATTATAAAACCTCCAATTAATAAAAAAACAATTGTTTTAATATAAGGCAATAATAGCATTAAAATATGGATAGTGCAAGAAAATAATAAAATATTTTCAATAAACTAACTTTTAAAAAAACAAGTGTATTATTAAACTATGTTTCACTTTTGTTAATATAATTGTTAATAATTTGCTGCCTTAGTGAATTGGGATTTGAAAGATGTATTATTGTATATATAATGGTAACTGAACAGTAAATTCTCATCAAAGCTCTGTTATTATGTTATAATTGATTCAAGGAGTTGATATAATGTATCCATTTTTATTTCCTGAGGTATTTGGCTATACTATAGCAATGTATGATTTGCTACTTTTAATTGGTATTTTTGCTATGGTTACATATGTTATTTATAGATTTGAAAACTATGATGGTTTCACAAGAAAGCAAACTAATAGATTAATAGTATTACTAGCTGTGAGTCTCTTATTTGCCTTGCTATTTTCATATTTATTTGATGGAGTCTTTCATTCGATAAAAGAAGGAGAATTAACTTTCGGGTCAATTACTTTTCTAGGAGGATTGATTGGTGGGGTTTCAGCATTTTTAATATTGTTAAAGTATTATTATAAAGACGATAATAAAGATGTGAAAAAGATAATGAATACAGGTATCACTGGAGTTGTTTTAGCTCATGCATTTGGTAGAATTGGCTGTTATTTAGCTGGATGTTGTTTCGGAATTCCAACTGATTCTTTTCTTGGAGTAGTTTTCCCAGATGGACATGCTCATGATGCTTTCCCAGATATAGCGATATACCCAACACAATTATTTGAATCATTTTTCTTATTTATATTGTTTATTTCACTTAATAAAGTAAAAAAAATCAAAAACTTCAAAATTGAAACATATTTGATTGGATATGGAGTATGGAGAATCCTTATTGAATTTATTCGTGGGGATGATAGAGGAAGTTTATTCCCTTTAGTTACTACTGAATATAATATTTTTCCAACACCATCACAATTCATTAGTGTGCTTATGATATTGCTTGGAGGGTATATGTTACAAAGATCATTTAGAAAAAAAGGAAATGATCATAGTATTGTATCTTAGGGATACTTTGAATATGTAATAAAAACGGAAGAGATGTTGAAAATGAAATTAATAAAAAAATTGAATAATAATACTTCATATATTTCTATATGCTTAACACTAATTATTATTGTTGAAATTGTAGGTGTCCCCTTATTCAACAATCAAATTGCAACTAGAATGATAGAGGACAGTATTTCTCGAATACTTGGAGGAATTATTTTTATGATAATTCTCATTTCTCTGGGTTATAAAACTATTTTTAATTTTAAGAGCCCATTCCTAATATCTCTTATAATTATTATTCCAAGTTTAATAATATCAATTAATAATTTCCCTATTATTGCATTCTTTGATGGAAGAGCAGTGCTCACTGAACCTCTTTATACAATATATATTTATATTATAGAATGTCTCACTATCGGCTTCTTTGAAGAAATAATTTTTCGAGGTTTGATACTTGCTGTACTTCTACAAAAATTACCTCAGACACAAAAAGGAATTTTTCTAGCTATAATATTTTCTTCTGCTTTATTTGGGATTTCCCATATTGTAAATATATTTGCTGGTTCAAGTGTTGGTGATACATTTCAGCAAGTAGGATATTCATTTTTAATGGGTATTATGTGGGCAATCGTTTTTTTGAAAACAAAGAATATATGGCTATCAATGTTTTTACATGCTACTTATAATTTCTTTGGTCAGATTATGTTTGCACTAGGTACAGTTGATGGTAGATATGATACTATAACAATAATAGTAACAGTATCTATAGCGATGCTTGTTGCTGTATATATGATATATTTATTACACAAAATAAAATCTGAACAAATTAAAGAATTATATACACCTATGCTTATTTGATATAAAAAAAGATAATATTATCAACAAATAAAAAAGCCCATAAGTTCAAAATAAACTTATGGGCTTTTCTTATTTTTTTTGTCAGTTTAATAAATATCTTCTTAGTTAATTATAGTTCCACTATCTTTTTCAACATAAAAGACATCAGTAATAGTCATTGTTTTGAATGGATCCATTTTAAATTCTTCATTTATTGCTAAAGGTAATTGCAAAACATAAAAATCAGTTGTTTCTCTTACGATAATAAAGGGGATATCTAATCCATTATAGGTATATTCATTTGGATTATATACAATTGGACTTGTTGTGTTAGGACCATAATAACCAACTGCATCAGGGTTTAAGATAATAATCGGATAATGATTACGGTCTTTAAAGCCTAAAGCTTTATCTATTCTGTAATAGTATCCTGCAATTTTTTCACCCCAGAAAGCATCACTAGCATATTTATAATTCATACCTTGATTTTTATTTCCGAAGTTTGTTCCAAATGATACTGAATATGATGGATCAAAGTAACGGGGTTGTAAAAAGTTTTCAGTATGGTATACAATACATTCCTCAATAGAATCAAAACTCAAAGCTGCATCATAAGGATTAGCGTCAACTGCATTGATTCCAAAAAGATTAAATTTTGTTCTAGCAATTAAAGAACCTCCCCATCCGCTTTCATGAATAGCGAAAGATAATTCCATTGCTGCATTAATAAAGACATTATCTTGAGCGTTAATAAATTGTTCACCACTATCTCTTAAGACACTAGTTTGTGTAACGATTGAGTTTAAGTAAGTATTTAATTCTTCTGCAGTATAATTTGTTTTTGAACGGAATGACAAATATTGATAGTAGTTATAATAAGGCGTTTCGTAATTAATTGAATTTTCATATGTTTCATTAGTTAAATCATCAGTCATTGTAATGATATCTGTATAAAAATAACGATTATCGTAACTATAGTATTTATGACCTTCTTCTAAATAATTTGGAGCTATATCAATAGGCCCTAATAAATGGTATCCACGACTTTCAAGATCATACGAGACATAGTGGTATAGTTCACCTGATTGATTCTCATAGTAGGAGTATGTATCGTTTAATTGAATATGGGGGATTAACTGTATATCGTTAGTCATAACTTCAAATTTAACACCAGATATCATTCCATAAGTGAAAATGCTATCAGTGTATAAGAATACTGCATCTACATTATAATATCCATTAATATAAGTAGTTATCGGGAAACCTGGACGACCTAATATAATTATTTGTGATGGATCAGGATTCTTAAAATTAACTACTCCATATTTCATAGCGACAACATCATTATTGTATAAAACAACTACATTTGGATTATTGCTTCCATTAATAATTTTTCGAGCTAGTTTTAATGTTTTGTAAGTCCCAATTATTGTGAAAGTATCATCTGCATTTGCTTCAGCATATGTGAATAGACATTCACTTTCCCCAAGGTCTTCACAAGTTAAAATATCTTCAGCTTCACAAGTATAATGATCAGGTAATAAATTGCAATTAACTTCAACAACTTGGCACTCAGCGTGTTCAGGAGTAACAAGACAATTAACATCTTCGACCTTACAGTCAGCGTGTTCAGGAGTAACAGAGCAATTAACTTCTTCAATTTGACAGTCGACATGTTCAGGAGTTAATTCACAGTTAACTTCTTCAGTTTGACAGTCAACATGTTCAGGAGTTAAATCACAGTTAATGTCTTCAACTTTAGGAATAGTAGTACAACTACTTAAGATAAAGACTAAAATAAGGGTCAATAAACCTAATTTTTTCATAAAATGTCACTTCCTATTCTATTTCTTGATTACTTAGTATATACGAGTATCCATTCCAAGCACTAATTAACTCAAATAAAAGGTATTCCCTAATAACTGCTTCATCTGTATATTCAGCAGGGTCATTAACAAGAGCATACCAAGAATCATTTTCATATTTAAGACCATGTAAAACAATTAAATGTCCAGCAGGATAAGCCATAATAGTTCCTTCTAAAGCATTTGATGAACTTGTTTTAATTGATAATACTAAAGGAATATCTTTGGATAAATATGATAATACAGTACTAAAATCATGAATATATTCAACTCTTGAAAAGAGATTCTCAAATCCTCCAGCATAAGATGCATTAAAAGACCAGTTTCCATAAATTGAAGCTCCTTGATCACGGACAAATCCAGCTACATCACTAGGATTTAAATCTTGGTCATAATAAGCTAGAACCATTGCTAAAGAAGTAGGAGAGCAAATTGAGTTCCCAATAACGGGAATACTCAATTGTTGTTTAGCAGGTATAAAAACATCATAGTCTAATAATACTGTTTCATCAAATATCCAAATTGAATTAGTGGGGACTGTTGTGAAAGAAAGGTTTTTCATCATAAAATTACCATTCTCAAATGTAATTGTGAATGATATTTGATCAAGTGAAATATCTTGACTTATTAAGGTATCAATATTAATTCTAGCGTAATCATTTATTTGGTTAGATATTGATGTTTTGTAATTCAAGGTCCAGTATCCTAATATGAATTCCTCACTCATACTATCTTTATTACCTACACTTACTTTGACTCTGATTTTAACATCATTATCAATTATAATATTCCACGAAGGGACAAGTTCTTCAAATTGTTCAACAGAAAATATAGAAGTTGTTAAAGACGCTTCTGTGATACCTTCCTTATATTGAATAACACCATCAACTAACTCGAGACCAACGCAAGATATACTGTTATTCCATAAGAATTCAGCGTTTAAAGTAGACGTGGAATTTAGAACTACTAATTCGCTATTTGCTTTACAATTATTATCTTCCACAATGGGATCCTCCTCATCGATTTTTGGATTTTCTTCATTATTTTCGTTAGGAACTTCATAAATAATATTAGATGATGTTTCACATCCAACTAAGAGAAAAAATACCATGAATATAACTAGTAAATTATTAATTAGTTTCATTTCATTTCCTCCTTGTTATTTGATAATAATATTGTACTAGATGAAAATAATTAATGCAATAGAGTTAAAACTATCAAAATGCACTACTTTAAACCTTTAAAGTGCTTGTTTATATGATAAATCAAATAAAGACACATAGGAAATTTTGAATAACATTTCCAAAGTTTGAAAAAAATTTGATATTATTTCAAGACTATTTAACTTAATAATAATTTATGGTATTTTAAAAGTAAGGATTAATATCTTATTATCTTCTAATAAATATAAACAAAGGAGAATATCTATGAAATCATTTATGTTTAATCAAAGACCAAAAAAACTATTACAATTAGACCAAGATTATATTCCAATGATTCTAGCGAATATTGCTTTTGAAAAAGCAGTTAAAGAATCAATTGATTTTGTTCAAGTTAAGATTGCAATTGAGAGAAGTAAAGGTCAAATTGCGACTCAAATAGCATATATATTCAGTGAAAAAGAGAATCAATTTGACGCTAATTATCGATATATAGAGCGATTAGTTAAAACTTTATTATGGCTTAAAGGTGGATGGAAAGTAATATACGGAGGACCAAAAAAACTAGGAATCAAACTTCAATCAGCTTACCAAATTGGTGGAGATAGAGAATTTGATTTTACTTTTATGGGAAATATATATGAAAAAGAATTTACTTTTAATGTTGTTGAATTAAATGAAGTGCCAAAGACTAACGAACAATCGAAACCTTTAGGTAGACATTTAGATGGTTACCGTATTGGATTCGATGCAGGAGGAAGTGACAGAAAAGTTTCTGCTGTTGTAAATGGCGAAGCTATTTATAGTGAAGAAGTAGTATGGCATCCTAAATTACAAACAAATCCACAATATATTAAAGATGGAGTATTCGACTCAGTAAAGCGAGCAGCATCGAAAATGCCAAGAGTTGATGCTATTGGAGTTAGTTCTGCTGGTATCTTTATAGATAACAGAGTTGCAGCAGCATCATTATTTTTAAAAGTACCAAAAGAGTTATTTGATAAAGAAGGAAGAAATATGTATTTAGATATTGCCTCAAAAATGGGAGATATACCAATTGAAGTATGTAATGATGGAGACGTTACAGCTTTAGCTGGAGCAATGAGTTTGGGAGAAAATAAAGTTTTAGGAATTGCAATGGGGACTAGTGAAGCAGCTGGGTATGTAGATGAATTAGGCAATATTACAGGATGGCTTAATGAGTTATGTTTTGTACCAGTTGACTATAATCCTAATTCTATCATTGATGAATGGTCTTTAGATGCTGGATGTGGAGTGAAGTATTTTTCACAAGATTCAGTTATTAAATTAGCAAAAAAGGCAAAAATAGAAATAGATGATAATTTATCTCCTGCAGAAAAGCTAAAAGTTGTACAAAAACTATTAGTTGAAAATAATGCTCTTGCTAAAATGATATTTGAAACAATTGGTGTATACTTAGGTTATACAGTTGCATATTATGCTAGGTTTTATGATATATCAAATATCTTAGTATTGGGCCGTGTAACATCTGGAGAAGCTGGTAATATAATGATAAGAGTAGCAAATAATATTCTAAAAGATGAATTTAACGATTTATACCAAAAGATAAATTTAATTTTACCTGATGAAAAAAGTAGGAGAGTTGGTCAATCTATTGCCGCAGCTAGCTTACCAAAAATATAGAAAGAAGGTATCATTTATGAAGTTAAATAAACCTACAGCTGAATTTTATATTCCTGATAATACAAATATTGATAAAGCAATACAAAGAACTACATTAATGGCAATTGGTGCTCATCAAGATGACCTAGAGATTATGGCTTATGATGGAATCTTAAAATGTTTTCAAAAAGATGATAAATGGTTTACTGGAGTTGTTGTAACTAATGGTTCAGGTAGTGCTAGAGATGGGGCTTATAAAGATTATTCTAATGATGAAATGATCGAAGTTCGTCGTTTAGAACAAAAAAAAGCAGCATTTACAGGTGAATTTGGAGCATTAATTTCACTTGATTATCAAAGTAAAGAGGTTAAGGATCCTAGTAATAAAGAAATAATTAAGGAATTAGCTATATTAATCAAACAAGCTAATCCAAAAATAGTATATACTCATAATCTAGCAGATAAACACAATACTCATTTAGGTGTGGTTACTAAAACTATTAAAGCTATAAGATTACTAGAAAAAAAGGACCGTCCTAAACATTTATATGGTTGTGAAGTATGGCGTGATTTAGACTGGATGGTAGATAGTGAAAAAGTGAGTTTTGATATATCGGGACATCCTAATTTAGCACTAGGATTAGTGCAAATATTTGATTCTCAAATTATTGGAGGGAAGAGATATGATTTAGCTGCAATTGGGAGAAGATTAGCTAACGCAACCTTCTCTTCATCGCATACAATAGATGAATCAAATGCAATTACTTATGCTATGGATTTAACTCCTCTAATTGAAGATGATAGTCTTGATATCTTAACCTATGTAACTGGCCACATTCATCGCTTTTTACAAGATGTTGAGAATAAACTTAAGAAAGTATTATAAAAAGTATGTAAAGCACCTTACTTAAATTTTGTGAGGTGTTTTTTTGTCTTTAATATTGGAAAAATATATCATCCTCAAATTGGGTAGGTAATGTAAATAGATTATAATATAATTGAACATAATTTCCCAATACTGAAAAAACAATATAGAATGATTGAATACTCTTTTTTATTCATAATATCTATGATATTGTAAAATTGAATAAGTATGTAGAGGTGAACAATATGAACATAATTACATGTATTAAGCAAGTACCAGCATCATCAAAAGTTGAAGTTGACCCTGAAACAGGAGTATTAATTAGGGATGGTAATAATGTTAAGATGAATCCTTATGATTTATACGCTCTTGAAACAGCATATCAAGTGAAGAGTATGAGTGAAGAGTGTCGTATTCATTCAGTAACTATGGGACCCCCAAGTGCTAAAAGCGTCTTAGAAGAAGCATTATATATGGGGTCAGATGAGGCAACTTTAATAAGTGATAGAAGATTTGCTGGGGCAGACGTACTCGCTACTGCGTATACTCTAAGTCAGCTAATTGAACATATTCATGATTACGAATTAATAATTTGTGGAAAACAAACAACTGATGGAGATACAGCTCAAGTTGGTCCGGAAATCGCTGAATTTTTAAGTATCCCTCATGTTCCATATGTTAAGGAAATTATTGATGTTAAAGATAAAACAATTTTAGTGAGAAGTGCATATGACGACTATGATGAATTAGTTGAAGTTGCATTCCCGTGTTTAATTACGGTTGAAAAAGGATTAAATGTACCAAGATTACCTTCTTATAAAAGAAGAATTGAAAAACAAGATTACAAAATTAAAACAGTTACAATGCGTAACTTGAAGGATAAAAATCCAGATAACTATGGATTAAACGGTTCACCAACACAAGTTGATGAAATCTTTCCACCAACTAAAAGAACAGATTCGATAAAAATCGAAGGCTCATCAGATGAATTATCAAAAAGCATCGTTGAGATACTTCAAGAGAGTCGATTTTTATAGGTGATATTATGGGTTATATAAAAATAAATCAAGAAAAAATAACAAAAGAAATTGCTCAAGAACTAATCGATGTTTGTCCTTTCAATGCATTTGATTATATTGATTCAAATTTATCAGTTAATTCTGGATGTAAAATATGTAAAATCTGCGTGAAAAAAGGACCTGTTGGTACTTGTGAATTAGTAGAAGAAAAGAAAGAAAAAATTGATAAAACAAAATATAAAGGAATTGTTGTTTACATCGAGCAAAGAAACAATATTGCTCATCGTGTTTCTTGGGAATTAATTGGAAAAGCTAAAGAACTTGCTTTGAAGACTAAAGAACCAGTTTATGCAGTTGTAGTTGGTAATAATGTTTCAAAAATCGCAGAGGAAGCTCTGCGATTTGGAGTCGATAAAATATATGTTTATGAAGATGATATATATGAAGATTTCAATGTAGAAATCTATACAAATGTATTAAGTGAATTCTATGATAAACATCAAGTTAATATCATCTTATTTGGTGGTACAGCACAAGGGAGAAGTTTTGCCCCTAGAGTTGCTGCTAGATTGAAAACTGGATTAACCGCTGATTGTACTATGTTAGACATCACAGATGAAGGCGATTTATTGCAAATTAGACCTGCTTTTGGTGGTAATATTATGGCAAAAATTAACACACCAAATCATCGCCCTCAATTAGCTACTATTAGATATAAAATGTTTAATGAACCAGAACTAATTACACCGAATGGTGAGATAGTTCATGAAGATAGTACGAACATCAAAAAAGAAACAAGTATTAAACTACTTGAAACATATGAAAAACCTCAAGTTAGCGATATTTCAGATGCAGAAATCATTATTGCTTTAGGACGTGCATTTAAGAAAAAGAAAGATTTAGATTTAATTGAACCCTTGCGTAAAAGACTAAATGCTGAACTTGCTTGTACAAGACCATTAATTGAAAATGGTTGGTTTGATGCAAGAAAGCAAATAGGGTTAAGTGGTAGAACTGTTAAACCTAAACTAATTATTAATTTAGGTATTAGTGGTGCAGTTCAATTCATTGAAGGAATGAAAGAATCGGAATTAATAATCTCTGTTAATAATGACGAGCATAATAAATTATTTGATATTAGCCATTATTCAATTCATGGTGATATCTTTGAGGTACTACCAAAACTAAATGATCTTCTAGATCAAATCCTGTAGGTGAAAAACATGGAATATAAGAAAATGAATCAGCAAGACTTTTTGTTTATTGAAAAAATTGTTGGAAAAGAAAATACTTCAATAAAAGATGAAATTGAAGAAGACTTAGCTCATGATGAGTTAAAAACAGTATTTTCTTACCCTGAAATACATGTAATAGTAATTGACAAAACACAGATTATGGAAATCATGAAGTATGCGAATAAGAATCTAATCCCAGTTACTGTAAGAGGTAGTGGAACAGGATTAGTTGGTTCTTGTGTTGCAATTTACGGTGGGATATTACTAGATACAACAAAAATGAATAAAATTATTGAATTTGATAAAATAAATATGACTTTAAGAGTTGAACCAGGAGTTTTATTAATGGAGATAGCAGAATGTGTTGAAAAAGACAACTATTTTTATGCTCCAGATCCAGGTGAGAAAAGTGCAACTATCGGAGGGAATATAGCAACAAACGCAGGAGGAATGCGAGCAGTTAAATATGGTGTTACAAGAGATTGGATTCGCGGTTTAGAAATTGTTACTCCTGACGGTGAACTTATTACTACAGGTGGAAAAATAGTCAAGGACTCTTCAGGATATTCTTTGAAAGATTTAATTATTGGAAGTGAAGGGACACTTGGAATTATTGTTGAAGCGACTTTGAAATTAATACCATTACCTAAAAAAACTGTTAGTTTATTAATACCTTTTGAAAACAGAGAAGATGCAATAAAGGCAGTACCAAGAGTAATAATGGAACACTCAATCCCAACAGCAGTTGAATTTTTAGAAAAAGAATCTCTACGTTTTAGTGAAGAATTTTTAGGTAAAAAAATTCCTAATGCGGACTATAATTCATACTTATTAGTTAGTTATGATGGGAACACTGATTATCAAATAAGTAGTGACGTAGAAATAATAAGTAATTTATGTGTTAATGAATTAAAAGCTATTGATGTATATTTGGTTGATACAGAAGAAAGATTGGATAGCGTTTGGAGTGCTCGTGGAGCCTTCTTAGAAGCAATAAAAGCAAGTACTACAGAAATTGATGAATGTGATGTTGTTATACCAAGATCAAACATTAGTGAATACTTAGAATTCACTCATAATATAAGTGAAGAACTAAATATTAGAATTCCTTACTTTGGCCATGCTGGTGATGGTAATTTACATATTTATTTTTGTAAAGATGACCTAACAGAGGAAGAATGGAACAAAAAAATAGAAATTGGATTTAAAAAAATGTATGATAAAGCATTTAGTTTTGGTGGACTAGTATCTGGTGAACATGGAATAGGTTACGCTAAAAAAGTATACTTAGTTCAACAAGTTGGTTCAAAACAAATAGAAATCATGAAGGGAATTAAATATGCATTTGACCCTAATAATATTTTGAATCCAGGAAAAATCATTTAATTAATAAATTTCATGTCTACTCTTTTCATAAAAGTAATTCTCCTTTGGAAAGGCTCGGAAGAGCCTTTTTGATTGGTTTTCTTTGAAATCGGTTAAGCGCTGAAAAAAACACCTCGATTTTACTTACTTTTTTTCACGAAAAATGATATAATTTATATAGAGATTTAAATTATATCAATAGATTGAGGTGGGTAAAATTAGTATTATGTTAAATATGCTTAAATATAAAGAAGAATTAAGTATGGCAGAAAGATCTGTACTAGACTACTTATTGGATAATAAAGCCGTTTTAAAGAACTTTAACGTTGAAAAAATTGCTGAGGCTGCTTATACTTCTCCGGCTTCGGTTGTTAGAATGTGTAAAAAATTAGGATATAATGGCTTCAAAGATTTTAAAATTGATTTTATTTTAGCTAATGCTAAAGTCCCAATTCCTGATAATAGAGAGTATAAGGATGTTATTTTAGCAAAAGACTCAAATTATGGGAAGGCTGTTATTGAGAATAATATTAGAATATTAGAAGAAACTTTAAAACTTCATGATGCAGAAGCACTTCATAGCGCAGCGCAAATAATTATGAAAGCTCGAAAAATTCTAATTTTTGGTAAAGGTTCTTCATATTTAGTATGTAAGGATTTAGAAATGAAATTACGAAGAATAAATAAATTTTGTATTGCTCAGGGAGAATCACATGAGCAATTAGTAGATGCATCATTTATAAATCACAATGATGTTATTATTTTTATTTCAAACTCAGGAACTACTAAAGAGATAATAAGTGCTGCTTTGCTAGCACGAGATAATAAAGCTAAGATTGTTAGTCTTGTTAAATTAGGAACTTCATTATTAGCAGAACTATCAGATATAGTTCTGTATACTTCATCACTAGAAAGTGAATTTAGAAGTGCAGCTATGACATCAAGAATTTCTCAATTAGCATTAGTTGATGCATTATTTACAAACTGTGCATATATCAATATTGATCGTTCTGTTAGAACATTAGAAAGAACATTTAGAACATTTAAAAAATATATGAGATAACTCATTAAAATATTAAACTGTGTCAAGCTTAAAATATAAATTATATGTTTAAGCAGACACAGTTTTTTTAATTGAAAAACTAGCATGAAAATATCTATAAATAGGTAATTATAGCCGTTTATATAAAAATATAATATTGTCATGATAGCGTTTTTTTTATATTTGAAAAAAACAATCTTTTCTTACTCAATTCATTGAATTTTTACACATATGTTCTATAATTAGATATAAAAGGGTGATAATATGATGAAGATAGCTGTTGGTATTATGAGTGGTACTTCAATGGATGGTATTGATGTAGTGATAACCGAGATTGAAGGAACTAATTTGAAGACAAAACTTAATGTTTTGGCATATGATACTATTGACTATAATGAAAAACTACTTTTAAGGATTAAAAAAGGTTTTAGTATTAGCGAAAGTAATTCAGAATTACTTTGTAGTCTTAATTTTGAACTTGGATATGCATATGCAGATGCTGTCAAACAAGTTTGCATAAAAAATAAAATTCTTCTAGAAGATATAGATTTCATTGCTTCTCATGGACAAACAATTTATCACATTGGTAAAGATGATTCAAGTAACATTTTATCTTCTTTACAATTAGGAGAAGGTGCAGTAATTGCTAATTTATGTAACACTACTGTCGTTTCAAACTTTAGAACCGCAGATATCGCAGTTGGGGGACAAGGAGCTCCTTTAGTACCATATGCTGATTATGTATTATTTAAGGATGATAAAGTAAACCGTGTCATGAATAATATTGGGGGAATATCAAATGTAACAGTATTACCTAAAAATGGATCGATTAATGATGTTATTGCTTTTGATACCGGTCCTGGCAATATGATGATTGATTATGCTTGTAAAAAAATGTTGAATTTAAATTATGATGATTTGGGAAATATTAGTAGAACTGGTAAATTGATTCCTGAAATGTTGCAAGAGTTATTAACTCATAGATTTTTTAAACTTATTCCACCAAAATCAACAGGTAGAGAAGATTTTGGTGATGCTTATACACTGTCAATGATAGAGAAATATAATAATAAAGATTTTAAAGATATCTTATGCACTTTGACACATTTCACCGCAGATTCTATTGCGAATGCATATAAAAAATACATAATACCAAAATTTGCTGTAGACGAGATTGTAGTTTCAGGTGGGGGAGTTTACAACATTTTTTTGATGGAGTTATTACAAGTCAATTTACCTGATATTAAGATTAGAAAATTAGAAGATTTAGGATATAATAGCTCAATAAAAGAGGCATTAGCTTTTGTAATTCTTGGCAATGAAACATTGAATATGAATTATTCTAATGTTTCAAGTGCTACAGGTGCAAAGAAATCAGTAATATTAGGACAAGTTAACTATGTCCTAAACAAATAATCAAATACCGGAGATGATTTTATGAAATATATCATTGCTGTAGACGGTGGTGGAACAAAAACAGAAATCGCTGTTTTAGATTTAGATGGAAAATTATATTATGAAGAGATTGGCCCTGGATGTAATTATGTTGCAATAGGTAAAGATAAATTCTCAGAAGTTATTAGTGAACTATATTTGAATGTAATTAAATCTTTGAATATATTTCCTAATGAAATAGAACTTATCTACTTAGGGTTATCAGGTGCGGATTTAGAATCTGATTTTCTAAGATTAAATAATACATGTGCTGAAATCTTTAAAAAAGTGCCATTTAAAATTGTTAATGATGCTTGGTTAATTATGAGAAGTGGATTAGACAAACCGTATGGTGCAGTGGCAATTAGTGGTACTGGAACAAATTCAGCTGCTATAAACAAAGATGGAAAAAGAGCAATTCTAAGATCCTTAGGGTTTACGTTGGGGATATATGGTGGAGGGTTAGATATCGCTAGAGAAGCTTTGCATTATGCTTTTCGAGCAGATGAATTAACTTATAGAGATACTATGTTAAAAGAAGAAATACCAAAACTTCTTAACTTGAAAGAAATGAATGAAGTAGTTGAGTTATTTTATCCTGTTAAGAGAATTGATAAAGTAAAATTTGGTGAAATTACAGGTCTTGTTAATAAGTGTGCAATAAAAGGCGATCAGGTTTCAATTGAGATTTTAGCAAGAAACGGTAAATTTGTAGGACTCCAAACAACCGGTGTAATAAGACAACTAAAAATGGAAAATGAAAAGGTTCCTGTTGTTATTGGTGGTCGTGTATTTCAAAGTGAGTCACCAGTATTCTTAAATGAATTTACAAAATATTTACATGAAATATGCCCAAAAGCAGATATTGTAAATTCAAAATATAAACCAGTATTTGGTGCATATCTATCTGCTTTAGATGAATTAGGAATAAAACAAACAATAAATCATACAAAAAATCTTAAATGAAAGTAGGGCTAATATGAAACAAGGAATTAAGATAGTTACTATTGGTGGTGGGTCATCATATACTCCCGAACTTATTGAAGGTTTTATAAAAAGATACGATGAATTACCAGTTAGAGAGTTATGGTTAGTTGATATTATAGAAGGAAAAGAAAAATTAGAAATAGTTGGAGCATTAGCTAAAAGAATGGTTAAAGAAGCAAAAATACCGATGGAAATATACTTAACATTAGATCGAAGAAAAGCATTAAAAAATGCTGATTATGTAACTACTCAGTTTAGAGTAGGGCAATTAAATGCTCGTATTTTGGATGAAAGAATACCAGCTAAATATGGAATGTTAGGACAAGAAACAAATGGCGCAGGAGGAGTATTTAAAGCGTTAAGAACTGTTCCTGTCATTTATGATATAATCAAAGACATTCTTGAATTATGTGAGGATGCATGGCTAATTAATTTCACAAATCCAGTAGGTGTAGTTAGTGAGGCTGTATTTAGATATACTGAATTTGAACGATATATTGGTGTCTGTAACGTACCTATCAACCTGCAAAATCATTTTGCTTCTGTTTTAAATGTGAAATCAAAAAATATAGTCCCATATTTTGCTGGACTAAATCATATGTCTTACGTTTTAAAGTTATATCATAGAGGAAAAAACAGATTGTTTGAAATTATTGAAAATGTTAAAGATAAGCAAATTACGATGAAAAACATTGATCCTTTAGCTTGGGATTATGAGTTTATAAAAGAACTAGGAGTTTATCCTAGTCCTTACCATAAATATTCTTATTATTTTGAAGACATGTTAGAAAAGAACTTAACACAATATAAAAAGGGAGAAACAAGGGCAGAAATAGTTAAGACTATTGAAAAAACCCTTTTTGATAAATATAAAGATGTTAACTTAAAAGTTAAGCCGAAAGAACTAGAAGAACGAGGTGGAGCTTATTACAGTGACGTAGCTTGTAATGTTATTAGTTCTATTTATAATGATAAAAGAGATTATCAAGCAGTAAATACAATTAATAACGGTTATATAACAGACCTTTCAGACGGATGTGCTATTGAGATTACTTCTCGGATAACTAAGGATGGGCCAGTACCTGTATATATCGGTAAACTGCCCGTTCAGATTAGAGGTAAAGTTCAAGAAATGAAGGCTTATGAAGAACTATTAGTAGATGCTATATACGAGAAAAATCTTGATAAAGCTTTGTTTGCTTTACAAATAAGTCCTTATGTAAAATCAATTACTAATACAAAACAGGTGTTTGATGAGTTAGTGATAGCCCATCGTCAATACTTAGATTACTATTTCGAGGTATAAAAAGATGAAACTTAATAAATTTATCGAACCAAATGAACCGATTAATTACCTGAATACTAATAAGCAAATAATTATCCCAGAAAAGTATTTACAAAAAGAAATTCGTGCAGTTTGGGTTTCAAATGTTGTAAATATTGATTTACCCACGGTTGAAAATATTGAAGAATATCAGAAAAAAGTAACTACTTTATTTGATACTTTTGGTGAATTTAATATTAATTGTGTTTATTTCCAAGTAAGATCAAATAACGATGCATTTTATGAATCTAAATTAAATCCATATAGTAGATATCTAACTGGAAAAGAAGGATTAAAGCCACCGTTTGATATTCTAAATTGGGTCATTTCAGAAGCAAGAAAACGAAACTTTGAATTTCATGCTTGGTGCAATCCTTATCGAATTTCAACCGATGGCAAACTATCAATTGAAGAATATTTAGATACTTGTGATGATTTAAACTTTGCAAAAAAATATCCTGAATATATCATTTTAGATAAAAGTGGGAAGTTAATTCTAAATCCAAGTAAAAAAGAAGTAATAGATTTTGTTATTGCATCAATGGTTGAACTTGCTACAAATTATGATATTGACGGTATTCATTTTGATGATTACTTTTTCCCATATAGCGGATTAAGTGATATATTTAATGATTTGCCTGATTATGAACAAAGAAAAGATAAGACGCTTAGCTTGGGTGATTTTAGAAGAAAAAATGTCAATGAAGTAATAAAGGGTGTTTATGATAATCTTAAAAAAATCAATATAGAATTACAATTTGGTATTAGCCCTTTTGGAATCTGGAAAAATAAACAAAGTGATAAACTAGGATCAAATACTGCTCCAACTTGTAGTGAAAGCTATTATGGACAATTTGCTGATTCTTACAAGTGGGTAAAAGATGGAATTATTGATTATATATGTCCACAAATATATTGGCAGTTTGGACATAAAGTTGCTCCTTTCGCAGATATTTTAGATTGGTGGGTTAGTGTTTGTGAAAATACTGATGTTGACTTATTTATCGGTCATCCAGCATATCGTTTGGGAGAAGTTGGAGAGTTTGAGAATAGTCTAGAAATAGTGAATCAAGTGAAATATGCTAATCAATTTGAAACAGTTAAAGGTAATGTCTTTTTTACAGCAAAGACATTTATTGATAAAGAAAAAGCGAAACCAGGAATGGAAAAATTAAAGAAATTACTAAATGAGGTGTAATAATTTGAAAACATTAAAAATTATATTAATGTGTGTTACTATCTTTTCCTTAATTGGATTAAATAGCAATTATGAAGTTTCATCTATAGGAGAACTTGAAGTGTTGAAAAAAGATGGCACTAGCGTTTTTCATTTTTGGACGAGTGATCCAGTTATGATCCCGACTACTTATAATGAGAAAAGTGAAGAATTTAGAGGAGTATGGGTTGCAACTGTATATAACTTAAATATGCCAGCATATTCAAATGAAACACAATATAAAACAGCATTTCAAGATTTAGTTAATGAGATGCTAGCTGATAATTTAAATGCTATGGTCTTTCAAGTAAGACCACAGAGTGATGCTTTTCATGATTCAGCGTATGCACCTTGGAGTAGATGGTTAACTGGAGTTGAGGGTGGCGACCCAGGATGGGACATTGTCCAATATATGATTGATACATGTCATGCGAATGATATTGAATTCCATGCTTGGATGAATCCTTATCGTGTTGCTAATTCTTCTGCAAGCGAATCTACAGTTTTAGGAGCATTACATTCCGAAAACTTCGCAAGACAAAATCCAGCTTTAGTTGTTGCTGGAAATATGGACTCACATGGACGTTATCCATACATTTTAAACCCAGGAGAACCTGCTGTTAAAACATATATTAGAGATGTAGTTACTGAAATGTATACAATGTATGATATTGATGGTATTCATTTTGATGATTATTTTTATCCTTATTCAGGAATAAGTTCTGATACAGCAACATGGAATACTTATAAAGAAGAAGGGGAAACAATCGAAGACTTTAGAAGAGAAAATGTTAATGACGTTATTAGAGAAATAAAAGAAGATATAGATGCCCATAATTTGGCTAACGGGACAGAGGTTAAATTTGGAGTAAGCCCATTTGGTTTATGGGGAAGCGGTATTGAGGGATATGCTGATTATTTACCTGGGGGATCTAATACTGGACCTACTAATATGACATCTTATATAGATCAATACGCTGACTCTAAAAAATGGGTAGAAGAAGAATGGCTTCATTATATATGTCCACAAGTTTATTGGGAATTCACACATACAACTGCACCTTACGCTGATGTTGTAGATTGGTGGGCAAGTGTTGCAAGAGGAACAAGTGTAGATTTGATAATTGGACAAGCTATTTCAAGTGCTGATTTATATGATTGGGACGATGATGAAATAGCAGATCAACTTCTATATAATCAAAAACATCCAGAAATTATTGGGACAATGCTTTATTCAGCATCATATTTAAATACGGTAAATATGAATAATGTTGTTACAAATTATTGGACAACAATGCCTACAAACTTATGGCCTACTAGTAATGTTGCTTCACCTGATATTAGTATAACAGGAACTAGAGATGGTGATTCATATACAAGTGACGTAATAGTTACTCTTTCTTCAACAGAAGATATTTATTATAAAATAGATTCAGGGGAGTGGATATTATACACAACTCCATTAGTGTTTGTTAATGGAAATCAAGCAGTTTATGCAAAAGCTATAAACGATTCGTTAGAAGAAAGTTTAATTACTAGTGTAAATATAAATATCGTAAAAGAAAATGCTGATATACCGGTAATTTCTATTTTTGGTGATCAAATAGGTGATAACTATGTCTTAAATTCAGTTATTACAATAACTGCTACAGAGACAATATGGGTAGCTATTAATCATGGCTCAGTTGGAGACTGGGTTTTATATACAGAACCAATTATATTAGATGATGCAGGTAGTTATTATATAAGAGCAAAAACAATCGATGGAAGTTTAGTTGAATCTGCTGAAGATGTATTGTCACTAAATATCATACCACTCTGTTATACTGATCCAGTTATCAACATAAGTGGTATTGGAACAGAATCAACTTATCAAAATGCTACTGTAATAATAACTTCAGATAGTCCAGTTGTTTCATATAAAATAAATGATGGAGATTGGACTACTTATACTACATCTTTAGATTTTTCAACTGAGGGAACATACACAGTTTACTATCGAAATAATGATGAATGTTTAACACAATTCAGTGAAACATTCTCAATCGATCAAACCAATCCTATAGATCCTGTTATGAACATCTCAGGTACTTTTGACGGAATATATTATACGGATGAAATAAGTGTTGAATTAACAACTATAGATCCTTTAAATACAATAATATATCGTATTCATAACGGTGCATCTTGGACTAGTTGGGAAGAATATACTTCTGAATTCGATATTATATTTAATTCTACATATTATGTTGAATTCTATACTATAGATCAAGCATTAAATGAGTCTGCAATTGTAGAAGAAAGAATCAAAGTAAATATTCCACCTTCTGAAGATAATATCTTTGTTATCAGAGATGGAAATACTGTTAATCATTATGACACATCTACTCCAGTAGAACTTCCTGGAACGTATACAGAAGTAACAGAAGAAATAAGAGCCGTATGGGTTGCTACTGTTGTAAATATTGATATCGGATTACATTATTCAGAAGCAGATTACAAAAGTAAAATAATTTTAATGTTGGATACAATTGAAGCAAACAATTTTAATGTAATTTTCTTCCAAGTAAGACCAATGAATGATGCTTTTTATGATTCAGATTATGCTCCGTGGAGTAGATATCTTACAGGTATTGAGGGACAGGATCCAGGCTGGGATGTTTTAGGATTCTTAATCGAAGAATCACACAAGAGAGGAATTGAATTCCACGCTTGGTTAAACCCATATCGTGTGTCTACAGGAACTGCTGATAAAGATGCACAACTTGCATTACTACATGACGATAATTTTGCTAAGCAAAATCCTGATTTCGTTATGGTAGATAATTCTGGGAAATTAATACTAAATCCAGGGGAATCACAAGTCCAAGCTTATATCAAAAATGTAATTTCTGAGCTAATCGCAAAATACGATCTAGACGGAATTCATTTTGACGATTACTTTTATAGTTATAATGGAATGAATGACAGTGAAGATTCAGAAACATATAACTTAAATAAATCTGTTGGTCAATCACTTGATGATTGGCGCAGAGAAAATATCAATACAATTGTAGAAGATATCTACAATATAATAGAAACACATAATACAGGACATAATACACATATACGATTCGGAATTAGTCCATTTGGAATTTGGAGTTCTGGTGGGGTTGATGGTTCTAACACATCACCATATGCTCTTCAAAGTTATAAAGATCAATATGCAGATAGTAAAAAATGGGTTGAAGAAGGATGGGTTCATTATATTTTACCTCAACTTTATTGGGAGTTTGATCATAGTGCAGCTCCATTTGCTGATTTAGTAGATTGGTGGGCAGAATTATGTGAATCTAGTGGTGTTGATTTAATTATAGGACAAGGTTTCTATCGTTACGATGATGATTCATGGGATGATGACGACGAACTATTAGAACAACTTCGTTATATGTCACAGTATGATAGTATAATAGGAAGTTCATTATTCTCATATAGAACACTTAATAGTTCAGATAAAGAGGTTGTTCAGGCGATTGAACGGTTAAATAATTATTATTGGACTGAATATGTAACATTTCCATGGGAAAGTGAAATTGAAAAGTATGTAGATCCTATTTGTGCAATTAATCAAACATTGATAGATGGTGAATGTGTTGATAATACACCAGTGTGTACAAATGATCAAACATTGATAGATGGTGAATGTGTTGATGATTCACCAGCAGTGTGTACAGATGATCAAACATTGATAGATGGTGAATGTGTTGATAATACACCTGTTTGTGAATCGGGATATGAATTAGAAGGAGATGAATGTGTTCAAGTAGCAAAGGTGAAAACTGGATGTTTTTCAGCAATTAGTTATAGAAGTTCATTTGTTGTGCTTATTGGAGCTTTCGGAGGAGCAATATTCTATTTCATTAGAAAGTTCTTGGGTTAATAGTGATTAACAAGATTAAGGAACTACTTAGTAAAGGTGTGAAAAAAAATCACTTCCCTGGAGCAAGTTTTGCGATTATTCACAAAGATGGAACGATAGAAAAAGATTTTGTTGGGTATAAGCAAACTACCCCAACAAGGATTCTTAATAAAGGAAATGAAATATACGATTGTGCATCTTTAACAAAAGTTATATGTACAACTTCTATGATTATGAAATTAATCGAGACAAAACAATTGTCATTAAGTACAAAAGTATTTTTTATATTACCAAGTTTTAAGCATCATAAAGTAACAATTTATCACTTATTAACACATACTTCAGGATTGCCTGCAGATGTACCAAAGGCACACACACTTAAAAATAAGGATGACTTATTTGAAAGGATTTATGCATTTGATTTAATAAATCCAGTTGGTGAAAAAATCGTATATTCTGATATAGGATTCATTTTGCTAGGACAAATCATCTCGAAAGTAACAAAAAAACCATTAAAAGTTTATGCTCGAGAAGTAATATTTAATCCTTTAAAAATGGAGGATACATCTTATTCACCAGATAAAACTAGATGTGCTCCAACTGAATTTCGAAATGATAATGTTCATACTGGATTGCTACAAGGATTTGTTCATGATGAAAAAGCATTTGCATGTAATGGTTTTGCAGGACATGCTGGAATGTTTTCAACTGTTAATGATTTATCAAAATATATTTTGTCAATACTACGGAATGATGAACTGGTTCTAAAAAAAGAAGCTGTTGATAATCTTTTTCTTTTACAGGAAAAAGATACTAGCAATGGTAACTTGCTAGTAAGAGCACTTGGGTGGGATAAACCTACTAAAGGTGGTACCGCAGGAGACAATGTATCGTTTGAAAACACTATTGTTCATACAGGATTTACTGGATGTAACATCTGGATTGAAAGAAAACTAGGAATTGGATTCGTGATGTTGAGTAACGCTGTTCATCCAAAAAGAGAAAATAATAATATAAAGAAATACAGAAATAAAATTGGAAATATGATTATTTCTTTGGAGGTTAAATAATATGAAAAAAAAAATATTAAGTCTAACACTATTAATCTTGATTGGATTATCACTGACTGCTTGTAAGGAAAAACTCGAGGATCTTACAATAGATATTGATAATCTAGATGTGACTATAATTGAAGGAGAAACTTACCAAATTACTTACGAAACTAATGATGAATTAGGAGTTTTATACGATAGTGGTGATGAATCAATTATCCTTGTTAATAGTGATGGATTAGTTACAGCAATCGCTGAAGGAGAAACGTTTGTTTGTGTGAAATCAAAAACAAATCCCTTTGAAGAGATTAATGTAAATATTACTGTTCGAAAACTAATTACTTTATCTTCTGAGGAGGAGAGTATTGAATTAGTGGAAGGAGATACTCATTTAGTAATAATAAATAGTAATGATTTATATAATTATTCATCTGGAAATACTGATTTATTTGTCGTTGATGAAAGTGGTCTTATTACAGCTAAAAAAGAAGGTACTGCTGATTTAATTGTTACTTCAACTTACGATGATTTATATGAGATTACTATACCAATTTCAATTGAAAAACTAATTGTTATTGATTTAGAGGAAATAAATCTTGTTATGGTTGTTGGTGATTCTAAATTAATTAATTATACAGCTAATGATGATGTTATATTTGAATCAAGATCGCCAAATCTTGCAACAGTAGATGAAAATGGAAATATGAGTGCATTAGCATTTGGTGAATTAGTTATTAGAGTTATATCGGTTACTGATAGTGAAAACTATGAAGAAATCAATGTGAAAATATTAAAATATACTGAAGAGATTCTAATTGAAGGGAATAATATATTAATTTCAGGAATGAGTGGAGAATTAACGATTAATCCTTCACCAGTTGGCGCTTTTTCTGGTGTTATTTGGGAAAGCAATAACTCTGAAATTGTAACAGTAAATGAAGCAGGTATTATTACCGGTATCTCTGTTGGGAATGCAACTATTATTGCTACGTCTACTTTAGATAGTGAACTAGTTGATACATATGATATCGAAGTTATCAATGTATCAGTAGTTGACGCGACCAAACAATCAGGAGATACGTATTCTTACATGGATGTTGATCTTGTTTATGGTGAAAGACTATTTAGTGATATTAATACTGCTTTAAGTAATTCGCCTTTTGGAACTTTAATTTTAATTGCAGCTGGAACTTATAACGAAGATATTACAGTTGCTGGGTCTGGCTATACATTTGAAGGTATAAGTGATGTAATTATTGTTGGTGACATTTTTGTTACTGGTGATGATGTAGCCATTAAGAATATTAAGTTTCAAGGTAACTCAAGTATTGAAACAAGTGAAGTTAGTAACTTTGTATTTGTAGAAAATATTGTTGAAAATATTACAACAACAAAATTGTCATTTATAAACATGATAGGTTCAGAGGGTATTAATATTTCATTGAATTCTTTTACTAATATTAATGTTGATGCAATTACGATATATGATTTTGTTGGAGGATTAGTATTAATTGAGAAAAATATCATAACAAATACAATAAATGCAATTACTATTGATGCAATAAGAGAGTATGATATTACTACAGAAATAAACATTATTAGAAATGATATAGATGCTGTGACGACAGGATTAATCATTGATTTGATGTATGGAGAAAATCAAAAACAGATTGAAGTTTATGCTAGATTTAATGCTGTTTCTAACTACTCTATTGCAGCAAGTTCCAATATTGGAAATCAAGTAGATTTAACATTAAATTATTGGGGTTGTATAACTTTAGATTATGATAATTTTATTAATATATCAGAGGATATGTTAATTGGATTTTATACTTTAGAAGAACATATTATAACCGAAGCAGAGTATGATCCTGACTTACCAGTTAAGATAATAATTGTTAATCCAATTACAGAAATTACAATTGGTGAATCTTACACTATAGAATATCTCGTATTACCACTTGATTTAGAGTCACCTTATATTAAATATATTACTTCAGCATATTTGATATTAGGTGTCAATCAATCTGGTCAAGTAGCACCTTTAACAAGTGGAACAGCAACTATTACTGTTCGCTCTGGATATGATTCAAGTATTAAAACATCAGTAACAATCAATGTTATTACAACACCTGGAATAGAAGTTACACCTAGCAATGTATTTAATAGTACAATCATTGGTGATACATTTACATTGAATGCAACACCTTTTCCAATAGGAATACAAGATGAAAGTGTGAGTTATAGTTCAAGTAATGAGGTAATTGCAACAATTGATGCATCAGGAAGTGTAGAAGCAATAAGTGAAGGATTAGTTACATTTACTACCAGTTTAGATAGTGATCCAAGTGTTACTGTTGATTATACTATTTATGTATATACAAGTTTAGATGAAAACAATTTATTAGATTATTTATCTTTGAACCAAGTTTCTTATTCTACATCACATTCTTGGACCGCTTATGGGTACGCATACAATTACTACGATACAAGATATGAGAGTGTATCAAGATACTATTTTGATTCCATTGTTATAGATGATTCAAAAATGTTACCAATTAGTTATGGAATTAGACCGGGAGAACTAATGGAACCACACCCAGTCGGAGTAACTGCATTTAATCCAGATAATATTTATTGGGTAGTAGTTCATGATACAGCTAGTACAGGTACTGGTTCAGGAGCTTTATCTCATGCGAATTATTTATACAATGCAGCACTGGCTGGA
Source organism: Candidatus Izemoplasma sp. (assembly GCA_029939945.1). Taxonomy (GTDB): domain Bacteria; phylum Bacillota_I; class Bacilli_A; order Izemoplasmatales; family Izemoplasmataceae; genus JAFGXW01. The sequence goes on from JAOZRX010000001.1 coordinate 113,891, forward strand.
ACAGAGTTATGGGTTTCCTGGCATTATTCAATTGATGATACATTTATCTATCAAAGTTTACCAGAAAACGAAAGAGGATATCATGCTGGAGATGGTTCATCATTACCTTTAAATAATAATCCATATTTTGGTGGTGGAAACCGTAATGGAATTGGAATTGAAATGGCAGTTAATGATGATGGTGATATGTATCGTACTTGGCAACGAACAGCTAAATTAGTTGTTGATATATTAAAAAGAAATAATATGCCACTTTCCCAAAAATCATACCATAATGATTTTAGTGGTAAAGATTGTCCAAACACTTTAAGAAATGCGGGACTTATTCCACTATTTGAGGAATTCTTAGAAGTAGAATTCAAAGTAAAAACAGAGTTTCCAGAAGCAACAATTACTTTCAATTCAAACAATCCAGAATATATTGATGAGCATGGTAGAGTTTTTGCGATGCCAGAAAGAGCACTAACTGTTAGTTATTCAATTAGTGTTAATGATGGTGGAGTAGTAACTACTCGAACATTCTATACATATTTACCAGGAACTGTACGCTAAAAACTTACAAAAAAGCGAAAAAAACATTCCAATATTGTAAAAAACTATAATATAGGCGGTTTTTTACTCCGTTCAATTGACAGCGTTTTCATGTAAGTGTAAAATATATACATAAGAATATAAAGAGAAATAAAAGGAGGAATTATGAAAAGATTTTTAACAATATTTATGTTTAGTTTTATTGTTGTTTTTGGTCTACAACAGACTACTCAAGCGGCTGAAGGGGATATAATCATTTATCCTTATGACCAAGAAGCATGTTTGAATGAAGAACCAGAATGTACTGGAACAAAAGTTGGAGATGCCCACTGGGATTTAACTTACAATGGTTATATTTATAATCTTGTTGGTGGATCTACAAGATATGTTACTGAAATGACTGATGATAACTCTGATGGATATATTGATTCATTAGAAATGGATGTTATTGGATGGAATGCGTTTGCTGCATTAACTATCAATGACACTGCTGAAGAAATAATTATGACAACTACTACAGCTCGTACAGATTTAACTTCTGTAGTACACAGAGTATATGTATACTTTGATGAAAATGGAGATTTAGCATTATTTGAAGATCACTATGCAGGAAGCCATTATATCTTTAATGATGGTACTGTAGGAGATCCTGATTGGCGTTTAGCTACTGAAGCTGAAGCTGCTACTTACGATGCTGCTGATCCTAAGCCTGCTGATACAATGTTAACTACTATTAGAATGGCATTAGATGATGTTGATTCTGATGGATATGTTATTGAACCTTTAGCATCACTTAAGTGGATTGCTCAAGGCGTTGACGTTTTAGTTGATGATGTTGAAGATTGGTCTGCAATTATTGATGGAGATCCTAATCTTGTAACTATTCCTGCAGGATGGACAGTAATGAGTTTAGGTTACAATGATAGAAGTGCTTATGCAAAACCACTTGATTTCATTAAATCTTTACCTGCTGCTATGGCAGATGCTGCTACTGCACCTATGACAATTGAATATGATCCTCAACCTGCAGTATTTGAGAATTTAACTGCACAAGATGATGATCCAGGAACTGAAGGAATTAACATCGTAGTTGACTACTTGGGAGAATTTGAATTCCCAACTGATATTGGAACTACATGGCTTAATATGTTTGATGGAAGTGGATTAATTCAAAATTTAACTGAAAATTTAGATTATTCTGTTGAAATTTCACAAGGTGGAAGTGTTTTAGAAACTCTTGATTTTGTTTGGAACTCAGGAACTAGTTCTTACGATCAAAGCGCTGCTGCAACAGCTATAGATACAAGCATGTTTGGTTCAGGATATACTGCAACTTTTACTGTTACTACTCCTGAAGGAGATACAACAGTTGAAGAAGCTGACATCGTAATTGGTGTTATGCCTCCTGGATTTGAAGGTGTTGAAGACAGATATACAAATGAAGGAGTATATATTGACTTAATGGATGGTATTACTGCTGATGACGGTTATGAAAATGACCTGACTAGTACAATTATGCTTACTGCTCCTGAAGGATTTAATACTTACAACCCTCAACCAGGGACTTACCAAATTGATTTAGAATTTACTCATCACATACATTTTGATGGTGATCAAAGTACAATAACAATCGATGGAACAACTTCTGATTGGGATTACAATCAATACAATACAGTTACTGCATTAAATCCACAAACATTATCACAATATGCAATCTTTACAGATGCTACTATGGTTCATGATGTAACTTGGGGATATGGTACTGTATTAGTATTAGTAGGTGCTGATGGACTTGTTGATGCTATTTATGATAGATATTCTTGGGACGTTGATGATGAAACTGGTGCTTGGAACGATGGCGGAGCTTCATTTACAACTTGGAAAGAATCTCTAGTTATTGAAACTGGTGGATTTGTAATTGGTTCTTATGGTGGAACATTATCTGGACCTTTAAGAGCTTTAACTTATGATTCTCCAATTAGTTTTGTAAATAGAACTTTATCTACTATTACTATTAATGGTGTTAGAACTGAATGGAACAAAGCAGGATTTAATACTGCTACTTCATTAAATCCTGATGCGAGTGCAACTTATGCTATCTTTACAGAAGCTTCTATGGTTCATGACGTTTTATGGGGTTATGGTACTGTATTAGTATTAGTTGGTGCGGATGGACTTGTTGATGCTGTTTATGACAGATATTCTTGGGACGTTGATGACGAAACTGGTGCTTGGAATGATGGCGGAGCTTCTTTCACAACTTGGAAAGAATCTCTAGTTATTGAAGAAGGTGGATTCGTAGTAGGATCACATGGTGGTACTATTTCACCTGCATTAAGAGCTTTAGTTTATGATGATTCTATGGCTTATATGTTAGCTTCTATTGACTTTGATTATGATATCATAACTAATGATTCATTCATGTTAACTGTTGATGATATAACTGCACCTCAAATTTTAGCTGTAAATGATGAATATACAATTACAGTTGGAGATTTTGATAATGTAAATGACGCAATCTTAAGTAATGTTGCTGCATTTGATACTTATAACTCAATTGATGAATTAGCTGTTTATGTATCAGTAAATGGTGGATTATTACTTGATACTCCTAATACATATACTGTTGAAGTTACTGTTGAAGATCAAGCAGGAAATTCTGCTGTTGTTGGATTCGATGTAATTGTTCAAGCTGCTCCAGTTATTATGACAGAAGCAGAAATTCAAGCATTAATCGAAACTAATGAAAGAGCTGAAGCGGAAATTCAAACATTAATTGATGCTGCTGTAAGAACAGATGCAGAAATTCAAGCATTAGTTGACGCTGCTGTAAGAACAGATGCAGAAATTCAAGCTTTAATTGATACAACTATTGAAGCACAAGATACAGGATGTGGAGCTGCAATTACTACAGGAAGTTCACTTCTTGCAATTATAGCACTTGGTGGAGCATTCATCATTGTTATTAAAAGAAGACAATAAATACAAATAATTAGTAAAAAAAACTAGTCTATTTTCGATAGACTAGTTTTTTTTCTGAAAATAATTTTTCAATACTGAAAATAACTCTCGAAGCCTATTAATATACATATATTAGTAGTATAATATTTTTATATTATATATATGAAAGCGAAGTACGATTTAGAGTTTTTTTAGAAGAAATAAAAAAGTGAAAAGAGGAAAAAAAATGAAGAAAATCTTATTATTTTTAGTAATTATTATTTTTATATCTACTCTTGGCTCATGTGGTCCAAAAGATGATAATAATCCAGAATGTACTAGTAATCAAGAATTAGTTGGTGGTAAATGTACAGACATTGATCAAGGAAACGAGGATGCTCCTGTTATTTCTGGAGTATCAGAAGTTGAATTAACTGTTGGAGATACATTTAATCAGTTAGAAGGTGTAACTGCAGTTGACGAAGTTGATGGTGATGTTACTGCTGATATAAATGTCACTGGTGATCTTGATTTAGCAACTGTTGGAAACTATACATTGACTTATACAGTTACTGATTTAGATGGTAATACTAATTCTGTTGAAAGAACTATTATTGTTGTTAGTACTGCTGGGTGTGCAATTTATCAAGAATTAATTGATGATGAATGTATCGATATTCCTGCTGAAGTAATTACTATTATGCATGGAGCTGTTCATGAAATTGATCCATTCCATGAATTATATTCAGGGACTGAACAATTGGAAAAACAAGAACTTATTACAGAAGTTGAAGAAAGATTGAACGTAGATGTTGTATTTAAAGAATATCCACCAAGTGCTGCTTGGGGACCAAGTCGTATCACTGCAATTATTCAATCCTCTGTATCTGGAGATCATTTATCTGATATCTATTGGATTACAAGTGATTGGGTTCAACAATTAGTTGATGGTGATGCAATCGCAAGTGTGTCTTCATATATAAATGAACACGGAACTAATATTGATGAATCATATCTTGAAGTAGGTAGTTATCAAGATAATATATATGCATTTGAAGTTGGTAAAGTTCAAATATCAAATGGACTTTATTATAATGCAGATTTAATTGATAGTTTGGGTGTTGAAAACCCTACTGATTTATATTTATCTGGAGATTGGAACTGGACAAAGTTTGAAACATGGTCTACAAATGTTCAAACGCAATTATCAGCCCAAGGAGATGATATGTTTTCATTAGGAGGAATTCTATCTTATTACGCAGAAAATATGATTCCTTTAAATGGTGGAAGTTTAATTAATGCAGTTACAGGTAGAGTCTCATTTGCTCAAAATCCTGCATTAGAAACATATGATTATTTAAACAACTTATATGACAAAGGATTATTCGAACTTAGTCCTCAATATGATGCTGGTAGCCCTGAATGGATGGCTGGGAAAATAGCTATGCATCCTGGTAGTTTATGGTTTGTTACTGCATCTAATAGATGGGGAGGATTACCATTTGAATTAGGATTTGTTCCTTATCCAGCTGCTGATTCTTACACTGGGGAATATGTTTCTCCAGTAAACGGTGTTGCTACTATGGCAGTTGCAACGGGTATGGATCCAGTAAGAGAAGAATTAGTATTCCAAGTTTGGAATGAAATTCAATTATGGAAAACTGATAGTGAACTTGCAGATGATTTTGAATTAACTTTATTAACTAAGTTTGATGAAGAAATCTATATTGAAGCATATTTAGAGATTTATGATAAAACATATTTAGAATTAATTACATCAATTGGTATTGGTAGTTTTGGTGGAGATTCATGGAACACAAATATTATAACTGCGATTAGAGAAGGTTCTTCAAGAACTGCAGTTGATAGAATCAAACCAATTTATCAAACAGCTTTAGATGATTATTTAGGAAATTAAGAAATTAATAATCTCCTCCTTTTGAAAAAAGGGGGGGAGATATATTTGAAGGAGTGAATCATGTGAAGAAAACTATGGTTATTACGTTATCAGTTATTATTTTCTTAATAGGGTTTTTTACGATTGATAACGTGCTTGTGAAAAACAGGCAAGATTACATGACTTACAATAGTGGCATAAAAGAAGATTATGATTATTCTAATTTAGCCTATTACAATACATCGGATTACTATGGTTACTTAGAAGAAAATGACGAAGGATTTCCACAAGTTGATCCAATTGTAATAAGTGCTGTAGACTATATTGAAATCGAAGGTGAAAACGAGAGTTTTGACTCTTTTGAAGGAATAGATGATGTTTTACTAACTGATGAGTACGGAAGTGTTACTTGGGAAGTAAATGTTATTGAACCTGGGTATTATAACTTGAATATGAACTATTATCCTTATGAAGGAAAAAGTTCAATGATTGAAAGAACTCTTTACATTAACGGTGAAGTGCCTTTTGAAGGTGCAAATAATATATCTTTTCATCGTATATGGGGAAGTGCAGAAGTAGTCCAACAAGATTTAAATGGTAATGATATTAGACCTAGTCAAATTGAGTTACCTAATTGGACATCAAGTTATTTTAATGATCATATAGGATATGTAAATGAACCTTATGCATTTTATTTTAACGAAGGAATAAATACAGTAAAATTACAAGCTGTAAGAGAACCTTTGATGTTGCAAAGTATTGAACTTGTTTCTGTTCGAGAATATGCAACATATAGTGAAATTTTAGAAGAGTATGAAAATTTAGGGTACGAAGAAGTTGGTAGTACGCTTGATTTAATACCTGCAGAAAATCCTGCATATAGTTCTTCACCAACGCTTTATCCGTTAAATGATAGAACAAGTCCTTTAACAACTCCAAGTAGCCCAACTCTTGTTAGATTAAACAGTATTGGAGGGAATAACTGGCGTATAGCTGGGGATAGTATTACTTGGGAGTTTGAAGTAGAAGAAGATGGACTTTATAATATTAGTCTTCGAGTGAAACAAAAACTAGCCTCAGGGATGAGTGTTAGTCGTAATATATATGTTAATGGTGAGATTCCATTTAAGGAAATGCAAAATTATGCTTTTGAATATTCTAATAATTGGAGAATTCAAACATTGGGTACTGATACTACCCCATATTTATATTATTTTGAAGCAGGAGTTACGAATACAATTAGAATGGAAGTTTCATTAGGAAGTTACGGACCTTTAATTGCACAAATACAAAGTTCTATATCAAATCTTAATGAATTGTATCGTGATATCTTAATCTATACAGGTCCTAAGCCAGACCCTTATCGTGATTATGAACTTACTGAAAGAGTTGATAATCTTTTAGGAAGAATTGAGGCAGAACGAGATAATTTAGCAAGTGTTAGGGCATCTATTATAGAAATATCAGGTTCAAAAAGTGAAAAGACAGGTATCTTAGATACTGTTGGATTACAGTTAGATGATTTCCTTGATAGACCAAGTGAAATACATAAAAACTTGAATACTTATAATGGTAATATTTCTTCCTTAGGAACTTTAGTTATTTTATTAAGTGCTCAACCTTTGGAAATTGATTATTTTATTATTCATGATCAAAATAGTGAATTACCACAAAGCAAAGCAAGTGCTTTTTCGAGTTTGATATTTAGTACAAAATCTTTCTTCTCAACATTTGTAACAGATTATTCTAGTTTAGGAGAAACAGAGAGCAGTTCAGGAGATGAAACAATTGAAGTATGGCTTTCAGTTGGTCGAGATCAAGCAAATGTTTTAAGAAAAATGATTGACGAAACATTTACACCAACTACTGGTGTAAAAGTTGATTTAAAATTAGTAAATGGAGCAGTGTTATTACCAGCTACATTATCAAAAGTAGGACCAGATATTGCGATGGGATTGGGTAACAGTATACCAGTTAACTACGCAATGAGAAATGCTGTTTATGATATATCTCAATATTCTGATTTTGTACAGGTTACTGATCGTTTTAAAGATAGTGCGATGGTACCTTATGAGTTTGAAGGAGGGTATTATGCTCTACCTGAACAACAAATATTCTTAATGTTGTTTTATAGAACAGACATCTTTGACGAATTAGAGTTAGAATACCCTAATACTTGGGATGATGTAATATCTTTAATTCCAGATTTACAAAAACATAACTTAGAATTTTATTTACCTGTTCCTATTACACAAGGAGCAGTAATGAATTTGCCACCAAATCCGATATATTCGACAATGTTTTATCAACATGATGGTGATTTCTATTTAAATGGCAATACTGAAAGCGGATTTAACGAAGGGTTAGGTCCACAAGTATTTGAGTCATGGACACAGTTTTATACTGATTATTCATTTCCAGTTGCAGCTAACTTTGTGAATAGATTCCGTAGTGGACAAATGCCAATAGGGATTACTTATTACAATTCATATAATACTTTAAGTGTATTTGCACCAGAAATTAGAGGAAAATGGGACTTTGTACCTGTGCCAGGTACAATAGTAACTGATGAATTTGGAAATGAAACAATAAGAAGAGAAACAGTATCTTCTGGTACTGGTATTATGATAATGGAACAATCAGAAAATAAAGATGCAGCATGGGAATATTTAAAATGGTGGACTAGTTCAAGTATTCAAGTACAATTTGGACGAGAAATGGAAGGCATTTTAGGAGCAGCAGCAAGATATCCAACTGCTAATGTTGAAGCATTAACACAATTACCATGGACAGTAGCAGAATATCAAAAACTTGAAGAACAATGGGACTGGGTCCGAGGAATACCTGAAGTACCTGGAGGATATATGACAGGTAGACATTTAGATAATGCTTTTCGTTTAGTATATAATGAAAATGCAAATCCAAAAGAAACGATTTACGATTATGTTCAAGTCATCAATGATGAGATTGAAAAAAAACGTCGTGAATTCGATCTGGATTAGGAGGATATTATGGCAGCTGCGAAAACTGTAGTTAATTATCAAAGTACATGGTTTCAGCGACTAATACGTGATATTAAAAAAAGTAAACACTATTACATATTGATGGCTCCTTTTGCAATTTTATTCTTTACGTTTACAATTATCCCAGTAATTATGTCTTTAGGAATTAGTTTTACTTATTTTAATTTATTAGAGCCCCCTCAGTTTATTGGGCTTGATAACTATACAAAAATGTTTTTAGAAGATGATGTTTTTATCATTGCACTTAAAAACACACTGATATTAGCAGTAGTTACAGGACCTGTTAGTTATTTGCTTGCATTTGTCTTTGCTTGGTTAATTAACGAACTTGGTCCGAAATTACGATCATTTATGACATTAATATTTTATGCACCGTCAATTTCAGGTAATGCATTCTTAATGTGGTTAATCATCTTTTCTGGTGATATCCACGGATATGCAAATGCGTTCTTGATAAATTTTGGTTTTATAAGTGATCCAATTCTTTGGCTTAAAGATCCACAATATATGATGCTTGTAATCATTATTGTGCAACTTTGGCTGAGCTTAGGTGTCAGTTTCTTAGCATTTATTGCTGGGTTACAAAGTGTTGACAAAACATTATATGAAGCAGGAGCAATTGATGGAATTAGAAACCGTTGGCAAGAATTATGGTTTATTACTTTGCCATCAATGAAACCACAGTTAATGTTTGGAGCTGTAATGCAAATTACTACTTCACTTGCAATTGCACAAGTATCCATGCAGTTAGTAGGGTTCCCATCCGTTCAGTACGCTGGGCATACAATCGTAACTCACTTAATTGATTATGGTACTGTGAGATTTGATTTAGGATATGCCTCAGCAATTGCGACAATATTATTCTTGATTATGATTACTACTAACTTAGTAGTTAGAAAGATTTTAAGAAGGGTAGGTGAGTAATATGAAGAAATTTAAAATATCAAAAACAAGTATTAAGAAGTTCTTTAGTTACTTTAACCCTAAAAGAACAAGAAAATTAAATCGTAGTATGGGAGGAGATTTAGCACTTTTTGTTTTATTACTATTATTTGGTACTTTTAGTGCTTATCCGTTAATTATGACTGCATCAAATGCGTTTAAACCACTAGATGAGTTATTCTTATTTCCACCTAAACTATTACCTAGAAATATAACATTTGATAATTTTAGAGATTTATCAGAATTAATTGGGAATTCATGGATTCCTTTCTCGAGATATTTCTTTAATACAATATTAATTACATCACTAGGGACACTAGGACATGTTATTATTGCCTCAATGGCAGCATTTCCCCTAGCTAAATACCGTTTCCCTGGTCGAAGTATTTTCTTTACATTAGTTGTTTATTCACTAATGTTTGCACCACAAGTAACAGCAACACCAAACTATATAATTATCTCAAAAATTGGTTTAATAGATAATCCAAGTGCAATTATTTTACCGGCTATTGCATCGAGTTTAGGATTATATTTAATGAAACAATTTATGCAACAAATTCCTGATGATCTAATTGAATCAGCCAAAATTGATGGAGCAAGTGAATATCGAATATTCTTCACGATTATTATGCCACTAGTTAAACCTGCGTGGTTAACATTGATTATTCTATTATTCCAAAGATTATGGATAACTGATGGAGGTGCATTTATTTTCAGTGAAGAATTAAAACCACTGTCTTATGCTTTAAGACAAATAGCTCAAGGAACGATTGAACGTGCTGGAACAATTGCTGCTGTGTCGTTTATTATGATGATTGTACCTGTTACTTTCTTCATAGTTTCACAGTCAAGAATTGTTGAAACATTCAGTCATTCTGGAATGAAGTAGGAGTGATGTAATATGATAAAATTATTTACATTAGCTTCATTATTAGTAACTATGCCGGTTTCATTTATTTCTGTAAATTATAATTATTCATACTATGGAGAAACGATTCATTCAGCTCCAGGTATGACATTTGCTGCATACATTAATGCACAATCTTTAGGTGTGACTTTAACTTCTCCAGAAGATTTAGTTGTTTATGATGAGGAAATTTATTTAGTTGATTCGAATACTAATAATTTAATTGTTATTGATAACGGATTTAATCTTGTTAAAGAATATGTTAGTTTTTCTTTATCTACTGAGTATCAGGATTATCTAACAGATCAAGGAGTAGTTGACTTCTCAGATATTTCTCTGGATTCACCACATGGTATTGATGTTAATGATTCAGGAATCTATATTTGTGATACTAGTAATTTCCGTATCGTAAAATTGAATCATGACTTCGAAGTAATCGCTACTTTTCAAGATATGGATGATAAAACATTTGATCTAGAATTAGATGATGGTATCGAATTTGAACCAATGAAAATAACTGTTGATGCATCTGAAAGAATGTATGTTGTTGCCAAAGGTGTTTATGAAGGAATTATGGAGATTAACTACGATGGAGATTTCAACCGTTTTACGGGTGTTAATCCAATTGTATTAACACCATTTGAAATCTTTAGTAGATCATTAATGACCGAAGAGCAAATAGCACAATTACAGTTATTCTTACCAACAGAATATACGAATGTATCTATAAACGAAAAAAGTTTTATTTATGCAACTTCAAAAACATCAGAAAATAATGCGGATAATCCTATCCAATTAATTAATCCTAAAGGAGTAGATGTAATCACTAGAAATGGATATTTTCCTCCTAAAGGAGATATTCATTATGTAATCGGATCAAACAATTATGTTATTGAAGGTCCAAGTGAATTAGTAGATATTTCAAGTACTGATCATGGTATTTATACTGTTTTAGATCAAAAGAGATCACGATTATTCACATATGATAGTGAAGGGAATCTATTATATATTAATGGAGATGAAGGTTCTCAAAGTGATAAATTTAGTGAAGGGGTCGCAATTGAATACTTTAACGATGATTTATTAATTTTAGATCGTGGGACAAAGACAATTGTTGTATACCAATTAACTGAATTTGGAGCTTATGTAAATCAAGCTATTTCATATCACGATGAAGGTAAATTTGAAGAGGCTGCGTTAATATGGGAGGAAGTAGTTAAAATTAATTCTAACTATGAAATCGCGTTTAACGGAATTGGAAAATTATTACTAAGACAAGAAAATTATAAAGAAGCAATGGAATATTTCAAATTAGGGCATGATACTTATTACTACTCAAAAGCTTTTAAAGGTTATCGAAACGATATTATTAAGAATAATTTTGGACTGATAATTGGTTCTATGGTAGTAGTAGCTGGTGGCTTAATGGGATATAAAGTCTATTCAACTTATAAAAAAGGAGGATCGATTTTATATGAAGACTAAACTTAAAACGATATACAACGATTATGTTAAGTTTCCTAAATATATTTTGTTTCATCCATTTGATGGATTTGAAGAATTTAAAAGATATAAAAAAGGAAAACTGATTGTCGCAATTGTATTTATTATCTTATTTGCATTTTTTAGAGTATTTCAATATCAATATACAGGATTTATTATTAATGAAAATAATCCTTTAATGTTAAACAGTTTACAAGAGATTTTTTCAGTTTTACTACTAGTTGTTTTATTTTCTGTAGGTAACTGGTCTGTGACTACATTGATGGAAGGAAAAGGTAGTTATAAGGAAATCCTAATGGTTACAGGGTACGCTTTATTCCCAATGATTATTATGGGGTTCCCAAGTGTTATTATTTCAAACTTCTTAACGTTAGAAGAAATTGCGTTTTATAACTTATTAATGTATATGGCAGTAATCGCAACAGGATGGATGTTATTTATGGGGATATTAAACATTCACCAATACGGACTATTTAAGACTTTAATAGCTTTTATTGCTACTTTAGTTGCAATGTCAATTATGATGTTTTTAGGGCTTCTGTTTTTTGACCTTATCCAGCAATTTATATCATTCATAGCAGCAATTTATGAAGAGATATCGTTGAGATAGAGGAGGTTAATAATATGACTAGAAATAGAATAGTAATTATTGCACTATTATTAATCATAGGTTCTGGATACCTGTTTATGTTTAATATGCGCCCAAAAACAATCCCTGAAACTGATTTAATGGTATTTTCAAGAGATGGATTTACTATGTCAGAAGAATTATCAAATACAAATAAACTAGTAACAAGCAATACTAATTTTGAATTATATTTAGATGAGACAACTTCATATTTTACTGTTGTTGATAAATCAAATGGTGAAGTTTGGTCTTCTAATCCAAGTGAGAGCGATCCATGGGAATTAGATCCAGATGAAACAATAACAAATTCAGCGTTAGATAAACAAAAATCGACTTTGGAAATTTCTTGTTTCGATAGTGCCGGTTCGTTAGCTACGTTTAATAATTATAAGTATAGTATTTATCATCCTGAGAGTATTTTAGAAGATGAAGGAAAAAGAACATTTGAAGTTAAGTATACAGATGACGGATTCCAAATATTATATTTGATTCAAGATTTAGAAATAGATTATCTATATTTTCCAAAATTCTTACCTAAAGATGTTTTAGAAGGTATGGAAGATCGCGATTTATTAGAAGCAATCGCTTATACAACATTTGATGAAGAAAAACAAGTATATGAGATATATCAATATCAAGATATGTCTAAACTTGTTAAGAAAAGATTGTTTAAAATATTTTATGAAGAAGCTGAAGTATCTTATACAAGAGAACAATCAATTGATGAAAATGCATCTTATGGATATACTGAACAATATGAAAAAATTTCATTTGAGATTGGAATTAATATTTCATTAAACCTAGATGGAATTGATGCTTCGGTAATGAAAGAATCAATTTCTGAACCAGATAACTTTCAACTTGCAAGTATTACATTCTTACCGTTATTTGGAACAGCAGTATCAGAAATTGCTGATGTAGCAACAGAGGGAAGTATTGTTTTACCTGATGGCAGTGGAGCAATTATTGAATTTAATAATGGAAAGTTTTATCAAGAACCATACTCAAAAAGAGTATACGGTGAAGATTTAGCAATCTTAAATTATAAAATGCCAGAGCAACAACAAAAAATTAGTATTCCATTATTTGGAATGGTAAAAGAAAATGCTGCTTTTGCTGCTATTATTACCGAGGGTGATACAATGGCTACAATTAATGCCGATGTATCAGGTAGAATCGATTCATATAATAAAGTCTATACATCATTTAGATTCCGAGAAAATGAGTCAGTAACACTAGGTAGTGGATTTAATACTTATGGACTTGATATTTATACTGAAGACATTGTTAATACTGACTTTACTGTTAAATTCGTTTTCTTAGATAATGATAGTAATGATTATGTTGGGATAGCTAATGTATACCAAGAATATTTAACAAGTAGTAAGTCATTTTTAGGTGAAGACATAACTGGTAAAACAGTTGTAACAACTGAATTATTAGGAGCATATGATAAAAAAGAATTTGTTCTAGGAGTACCTTATTACTCAAGTAATTCATTGACTAAATTTTCTGAATCACAAATTATCATCGATGAATTAATATCACGTGGTGTTTTAGAAATGAATGTAATTTATACAGGAATGATTAACGGAGGATTAAGTAGTAGTCTTGCTGATGAATTTAAGATTGAAAAAGTTTTAGGTGGAAAACGTGATTATAATAATTTCATAGATTACTTAAGTACAAAAAATATTAATTTATATCCACGTATTAACTTAATGACAACAGCAGATTACAATAAAATGTTTGATAATTTCCGTTATACATCAAGTAGAATAGATGGTTCACAATCATTGTTATTTAAATACCATTTACCATCAAAATTACCATATAGTGAAGTTACATATGAATACTTAAAAGATGAGTATGTAATTAACCCTTTATATTTATCACCAATTATGGATAAATTTAGTAAAGATTATAATGGAAGTTATTTAACTTATAATATGCTAGGTTCAATATTAGGTGGTAACTATGATAATAGTAATACTATTTATAAACAAGATTCACTATATTTACAAGAAGCAATATTATCAGGTGTAAAAGAGAGTGTTATGCTTTCAAATCCTCTAGGTTTTGCGATGCCTTACGCTAATTTTATTACTGATTTACCAACTGAAACAACATTATATGCGATTTTGGATTATCAGATTCCTTTAGTTCAATTAGTTTTATCAGGAAGAGTTGATTATTCAACAGCAAGTTTAAATATTGCGAACGAAAGAAGTGATCAATATAATTTCTTAAAGGTTATTGAAACAGGTTCAAACATAAAATATACACTTTCATATGATGACTCAAAAGAATTACGAGAAACACCATATAATTATTACTTATCAACAAACTATAAAAACTGGCTTGATCGTATCGAAAACACTGTTAAAGAATTGGACGAAATAGGAATTCATGAAGGTTATTTAGTGGTACATGAAAGACTTCAAGCTAATGTCTATAAAGTTACTTACTCACATGGATTAGAAATAATTATCAACTATAATTTAAGTGATGTAACTATCGGTACTAAAACTATTAGTGCCATGGATTATGTAGTATTGGAGGTGAACTAGATGAAAACTAATAAAATGAAAAAACTATCTTATAAGCAACAAAAAGTAGTTTGGTCTATAATCTTCTTAACACCTTGGGTATTAGGTTTCATATTCTTGTTTGCTGTTCCATTCTTTGAGTCTCTACGATATAGTTTCTACGAGTTAACACCAAAATCAGGCGAGATTATTAAAGACTTCATAGGATTTGAGAATTACTATTATGCATTCAATGAACATGTTATTAGAAACACTAGTTTCAAAGTAGAATTAATAAATACTACAATGGATGCTATGATCAATTTACCGGTGTTATTAATATTTAGTTTATTCATAGCTGTTATGTTGAATATGGAATTTAAGGGTAGATCATTTGTTAGAGCAATCTTCTTTATTCCTGTGATTTTAAATTCAGCTGCAGTAGCTAGTGCACTTGGTGGAGGAGATTCAATTGCTGCAATGCTAGAAGAACAAGGAATTGATAAAATCTTTGACTTAGAATTTTACTTATTACAAACAGGTATGGCTGATTTTCTTATAACGTTTATCGTTGATTTAATCTCTCGTATCTACTCGATTTTATCTTTATCAGGAGTACCTATCTTGTTATTCTTAGCTAGTATTCAATCAGTTCCAAAACATTTATATGAAGCAGCAAAAATTGAAGGAGCTACAGCTTATGAAACGTTTTGGTTAATTACATTACCAAACGTTACACCACATCTTATTACTGTTACTGTTTATGCTTTAGTTGACACCTTCTTAACATCTCCAATAAGTGAAATTATCAGTTCCGAATTAAACCATCAAAACTGGGGTCTAAGTTCGGCTATGGCTTGGGTGTATGTTAGTACAATTATTGCGATATTAGCTTTATTAGCAGTATTTGCCAAAGCGCTGAAGATTGGTGGTTCTCATTATGAATAATGTCGTAACTACAAAAGTTAAATCAGTTTATCAAGGGATTTATGATAATCTTAATAATCCTAGAAATAAAATGGTTCGCTCTAAAAAAACAAAAGAGATTTCAATGGTTGTATTAAGAACAGTATTGTTATTCGGATTATGTTTCGTAATATTGTTCCCAACTATTCAACAAATATCAATGGCTTTAAGAGCACCTGAAGATGTAAATAATCCTGCAGTAATCTGGATTCCATTAAATTGGTCTTTGATGAATATTAAAATTGCTGCAGTAGTACTTGACTATACACACGCATTATTAAATACTTTAAAGATTAGCGTTATATCAATGTTACTACAAATTGTTTCAACTTCTTTAGCAGGATATGCTTTCAGCCGTTTAAGATTTAAAGGAAGTAATATCTTATTTATCTTTGTTATTCTCACAATTATTATTCCTCCTCAAGCTTTATCATTACAACAATACTTATATTTTAAAGATTTAAATTTAATTGGTAGTGAAACATCAATTTACTTGATGAGTGGGTTAGGAATGGGAATTAGAAGTGGTATCTTCATTTATATCTTTAGACAGTTCTTTAGAGGATTACCAATAGAATTAGAAGAATCAGCTCAAATAGATGGTGCAGGTGTATTCAGAACATTTTGGAATATTATGTTACCTAATGCACGTGGTGCATTAATTACTGTTGGTTTATTCGCATTTGTATGGGCATGGAATGATGCTTATTATGTTAAAATATTTGAAGTATCAACAGCTGATTTCCCATTACTTACAATGAGACTTATCAATGCTGCAGAAGGAATGTACGCTGCATTGTTCTATACAGGTGGACTTGATTTAATTGGACAAGACGTATGGGAAAATCCATTATTCTTAGCATTGATTTCCAATGTTGCTGCTTTATTGATGATGTTACCATTACTTATAATGTATTTATTTGTTCAGAAACAATTTGTTGAGTCAATTGAAAGAACAGGTATAGTTGGCTAAAACGGAGGTTTCATTATGAATTTTGAAAAATTAGCAAATTCAAAAATTAATGTCTTCGCTGATTGGGTAATTAGGTTGGTAATGATAAACTTAATGATTATTGTGTTTTCATTACCAATCCTAACTATTTACCCAGCTATTTCAGCTGGATACAATATGTTTCATGATTATACGAACACCAAAAACCCAAAATTATTCAGGGGTTATTTTGGTTATTTTAAGAGTAATTTAAAGAGAAAAATACTAATAGGATTAATTATTGTTATATCTATTGTTGTTGGATTCTTAAATGTTAGATATTATTCTACAGTATTAGAACAAGGAGCATCAGTGTTTTATTTAATTGGATACTATGTTACTTTAGCCTTGTTAGCAACGTTATATGCTATTTCAATATATTCATTAGTTGTTATTAGTGTTTACCCAAAAAGTAAATTAAGGAATCTATTTAAATTATCATTTATTTTAGCTGGGAAATTTTATTTCCGAACTTTGTTATTGGTAATTATAAATACAGGAGTAATTTTATTATTAATCTATCCACCTACTGCGATGATTTTCATATTTATGGGGATGTCAATTGTATTATTAATTGATGCTTTAATCACTAGAGATGTAGTCGTCTATTTAACGACTTTTGGTGATAAGAAATGATTAAAGTAGGGATTGAAAGACTAGGGGAGTATAAAGACTTTTTTAAGAATAAAAAAGTAGGATTAATTACTAATCCTACTGGGATAAACTCCGAATTTAGAACAACAATTGAAATATTAAGTGAGTTGACAAACTTGGTTGCTTTATATTCACCTGAACATGGTGTTAGAGGTGATTTGCAAGCGGGTGTTAGGTTAGATGATTACTATGATGAAATAACAGGCTGTATGGTTTATTCCTTATATGGAAAAACAAAGAAACCAACAAAAGAAATGGTCGATGGAATTGATGTTTTGTGTTATGACATCCAAGACGTAGGTTCAAGGTTTTATACTTATATTTACACTTTAGCTTACTCAATGATGTCAGCAAAAGAAAATTCTAAGGAATTTGTTGTATTTGATAGACCTAATCCTGTTGGTGGAATTGAAGTAGAAGGAAATATATTAGACATAAAGTATAGATCTTTTGTTGGATACTATCCAATAATTCAAAGGTATGGACTAACAGTTGGTGAATTAGCAATGTATTTTAATAAAGAGTTTAAAATTAATTGTGATTTACATGTAATTAAGATGGTTGGATATAACCGTGCAATGTACTTTGAAGATACACTGCAACCTTGGGTATCACCCTCACCTAATATTCCTACTCCAAGGAGTTCTTTAGCATATTTATCAACTTGTATATTTGAAGGGACGAATATGTCAGAAGGTAGAGGAACAACTAAACCATTTCAAATTATTGGTTCTCCTTGGTTAAATGTTAATAAATTATTACTTGATTTAGGAAAAAAAGAACTACCTGGTGTATTATTTCGAAAAATATTTTTTACACCTACTTTCTCAAAACATCAAAATAAGTTATGCAAAGGGATAGAAATTTACGTCACTAACATAAGAATATTTAAACCAGTTTTAACTGGATATACATTAATCTATTTAATTAAAGAAAATAATCAAGAATTTAGTTTTAACAAACCGTATAAAAAAGGACTTAACCCGATGATTGATTTATTAACAGGGGATAACTTCTTAAGAACAAATAGTCTAAGTTTAAACGAGTGTATATCAAAAATGAATCAAGATACAGAAATCTTCAAAAATACGAAAGAGAGGTATCACTTATATGACTAAATACAACATTGATGAGTTGTCTTTAGATGAAAAAATTGGACAACTTCTAGTTTTTGGATTTGATGGTCTTAAACTGAATAGTCATGCTATTAACCTAATTACGAAATATAAATTTGGTAATGTTATACTATTCGCAAAAAACATTAAATC
Organism: Candidatus Izemoplasma sp.; assembly: GCA_029939945.1. Taxonomy (GTDB): domain Bacteria; phylum Bacillota_I; class Bacilli_A; order Izemoplasmatales; family Izemoplasmataceae; genus JAFGXW01. Next base: position 132,669 of record JAOZRX010000001.1, read on the forward strand.
TAGTGAACAGTTATTTAATTTAAATCGTAACTTACAAAAACTAGCGCTAGAAAATATAGGAATTCCTCTATTAATTACCATTGATCAAGAAGGTGGAATGGTTACAAGAATTAAAAACGGAGGAACATTTTTCCCAGGAGCTATGACAATTACAGCAAGTAACAATAGTGAATTTGCATATTTGTCTGGTAAATATATGGGAGAAGAACTGTTAGCATATGGAATTAATATGAATTTAGCGCCAAGTTTAGACGTTAATAATAATTCGTTAAATCCAGTTATCGGTGTTAGAAGTTTCTCAGATAACCCAAAAATCGTAAGTGATTATGGAACAAAATTCATTGCTGGATTACAAGAAAATGTAATTGCAACAGCAAAACATTTTCCAGGACATGGTGATACACAAGTTGATTCACATTTAGCCTTGCCTTTAATTGACTATGATAGAGAGAGACTTGATAATATCGAGTTGTATCCATTTAAAAATGCTATTAAAGATGGAGTAAAAGCAATAATGGCTTCACATATTAATTTTCCCGCTTATACTGAAAATAATCTTCCAACAACATTATCAAAAAAATGTTTAACAGGATTATTAAGAGAGAAGTTAAAGTTTGAAGGGTTGATTATTACTGATTGTATGGAAATGAAAGCTATTCAAGATAATTATACTACCGAAAAAGGAGCATTAATGGCAGTTGAAGCTGGTGCAAATTTAGTTTGTTTATCTCATTCATTGAAACTACAAATGAGGAGTTTCAATACAATTAAAGAAGCTGTTTTATTAGGTGTTTTGAGTGAAGAAACTTTAAACATGAGAGTAAGTAAAGTTCTTGAATATAAAGAAGAAATTGATGTTACTTATTTTAAGAAGGAATTCAAGGAATTAAAACAAGTAATTGGAAATATAAAAACAAGGGATTTTGCATATAAAGTTGTAAAAAGTGCAGTAACATTAGTGAAGGGAAAACCATTTAAGAAGATGGATAATACTTTATTGATAGCTGTGAAGCCAACAATAACTACTATTGTTGATGAGGAATCAGGATCTTATGATATTATCACAACTGCGAAATCTGAACTTAATGGATTTACTACTTTAGAAATTTCTGCAAAACCAAATACAGAAACTATCAAAAAAGCAAGCAAACTAGCAAAAGATTATGAACAAATTATTATTTGTACATATAATGCAAATATTTATAATTCACAACTTAAATTAATTAAAGAATTATTGCAATTAGATTTAGATCTAAATGTAATTGCAATGAGAAATCCATATGATATCCTCGCAGTAGATAATATTGAAAACTTTGTATGTTTTTATGAATATACTCCTAATTCAATTAAGGCGCTTATGGAATATTTAAAAGAAAAATTGATATTAACAGGAAAGGTTCCGATAGCTTATGAGTAAATACATAATAGGAATTGATGGCGGTGGAACGAAAACGCTAGGTGCATTATTTGATGAAGAAGGTAAGATTATATTAAGAGTAGAATATGGATTTGCAAGTTTCACTATTAGTGAAGAAACTTCAAAATCTAATATTGAAAAAACAATAGATACTCTAGTAACAAAGATAAAAGATGGAGATGAATTAATTCATATCCAACTAGGAATTGCAGGAGCGTCAAAACTCTTAGATAAAGAGGATTACTTAAAGTACTTATCAAAAAAATATAATACTAGTTGTGATATGGTGACTGACGCTGAAATTGCTTTATACTCTATAAAAAGAGATAAAGACATGAATGTGATTATGGTGCTTGGAGGTACTGGAAGTATTATCATGTTAAATGATGAATCTGGTATTAGTATTATTGGAGGATTTGGTCATCTACTTGGTGACCAAGGATCAAGCTATCATTTATCGATAACTGCGTTAAGAAATATAATTGATGAATTTGAAGAAGGAACTGAATTTTCTTATTTATCAAAAGCACTATTAAAAGAGATTAATGCTGAAACACATTATGAAATAAAGAATTTTGTTTATAACAGTAATAAAAGTACAATAGCTAAGTTATCTCTATTTGTTTCTAAACTTGCTTTAGAAGGAAATGAAGAAGCAATTGAATTATTTATCGCCGAAGGTAAGCATTTAGGAAGACAAGCAATAACGGCTTATAAAAAGATTATATCTGATCGTAAGGTTATTATTGGAATTAAAGGTGGATTTCTTTTAAGAGCTCCGTATGTTAAAGAAACATTAATTGAAGAATTAAATAAAAATGATTTAAATTATGAAATTTCAAGAGACCAAGTGGAACCTGTTATAGGAGCTTATTATTTAGGTCTAACAAAAATTTAAAAGAGGTGGTGACATAATGGTTGATATTAGTAAAATTTCGACAGAAAAAAGAAATAATAATACTAAAAATATTGATGTAGTGTCAACTTGTCAAATATTAAAATTACTTAATGAAGAAGATAAAACTGTCCCTTTAGCGGTTGAAAAAGCGATTAATCAAATTGCCGATGTAGTTGATGTTGTAACAGAAACATTTGTAAATGGCGGAAGACTGATATATATGGGTGCTGGTACAAGTGGAAGATTAGGTGTTTTAGATGCAAGTGAATGTCCACCGACTTATGGGGTTAGAGAAGACCTTGTAATTGGAATAATTGCTGGTGGGGATAAAGCATTAAGATACCCAATTGAAGGAGCTGAAGATTCAAAAGAAGAGGCTATACAAGATTTAAAAAGATATAAATTGACTTCTGCAGATATGGTTATAGGTATTGCTGCAAGTGGTAGAACACCTTATCCAATAGGCGGAATCGAATATGCTAATCTTGTAGGTTGTAATACTGCTTGTATTACAACAAGTGCTAATTCAGAAATTGCAATTGTTGCTAAATATCAAATAGAAGCAATAACAGGTTCTGAACCTATTACTGGTTCTACAAGAATGAAATCAGGTACGGCTCAAAAACTAATTTTAAATATGATTACAACTGCTGCAATGGTAAAAACAGGAAAAGTTTACGAGAATTTAATGATTGATGTGCAAATGAGTAATGAGAAATTAGTCTCAAGAGCGCAACAGATTATTAAAGACATTACAGGAGTATCAAATGACGTCGCAAAGCAATATTTAAACAAATATAATTCAGTTAAGCATGCAATCTTCAGCATTATTTCTGGTGTAAATGATGTTGATGAGATTAAAGAACTATTAAATAAGAGTAATGGAAACATAAGAGAAGCACTAAAAAGTATTTAAGTGGATGAATATAGAATTTTGGAGTGATAAAAAATGAAAATAATAGTATGTAAAGATTATGAAGAAGTATCAAAAAAAGCAGCATCAATAGTAATAAAAGAAATGATGTTAAATGATGAATTAAAGATTGGGCTGGCAACAGGATCATCACCTATTGGGTTATACAAAAATCTAATAGAAGCATATAACAATCATTTAATATCTTTTAAGCATGTAACAACTTTTAATTTAGATGAATATGTTGGAATAGATAGATTGCATCCTCAAAGTTATTACTCGTTTATGAACGAGAATCTTTTTAAATATGTTGATATTGATAAGGAGAACATTAATATTCCGAATAATGACATATCAAAGTTAGATTCTCTAGCGGATGAGTATGATGCAAGATTGTTAGGAAATCAAAGAGATATTCAATTATTAGGGATTGGGAAGAATGGACATATTGGATTTAATGAACCTGGGACTACTTTGAGTAGTGAAACATTCATCACTGAGTTGAGTGAACAAACTAGGATAGACAATTCAAGATTTTTTGGCAGTTTAGAAGAAGTGCCTAAATACGCAATAACCATGGGTATAAAAAATATAATGTATGCTAAAAAAGTATTGTTGATAGCATCAGGAAAAAGTAAAGCAAAAGTCATCAATAAAGCTATTAATGAAGATATTACTAAAGAGATTCCAGCGTCAATCTTACAACTCCATCCTGATTTAACAGTAGTACTTGATGAAGAAGCTGCTTGTGAAATAAAAAATCTAGATTATCTTAACCGTATTTAAAAATTGAAATAGAATGATTTTTATTATTTTGATAACTTATGAGAAATAATTAAACAAAGGGGATAATAAATAATGAAAAAAATACTTTTTATATTTGCACTTTCTACTATTTTAACTGGATGTAGTGATGAACTAGTTATTGAGCCAGTATGTAGTGTAAACCAAACGTTGGTAGATAATGTATGTGTTGATATTGAAGATGATCCAATATGTAGTGCAAACCAAACATTAGTAGATAACGTGTGTGTTAATATTGAGGATGATCCTACATGTAGTGTGAATCAAGAATTAGTAGATAATGTATGTGTTGATATTGTTGATGAAGTACTTGAATGTGAAGTGAATCAAGAACTTATTAACGATGAGTGTGTTGATAAGGTAGATTATACTATTGAAGCACCTGATGATTTTATTATAAATGTTGTTAATTCCTCAATAACGTCAGCGACAATGGAAAGGTATTTTCATGTTGAATTTACTGACATCGAGTATAAACCGTTCTTAAACGAATTGTGTATTACTTTTGAGATGGATGATATTGAGCATAGAAATGCAACGTACTATATGATGCTGCAATCTGAAACTAGCATTTTGACCTTGCAACAATTAGCATTTACTATTGGTTCGAGCACGACAACACATGGTGGATGTTTCAATGCTATGAGTAAAGAAATAACATATAATATATTAATTGGTAAAGTAGATGATGATGATTTAAATCCGACTGATTATATTGAGGCAGTAGCTTCAATTTCTTTTAAAGATCCTAATTTTAATGAAAGAGCTAGACTTGAATCCAAATTACTAACATTTGATAATCAAATAGAATATACAATTGATGAACTTCCCTTCATTAATTATGAAATAACTTTTGAAGATAATGGAGTTGCAATTGAAGAAGTTAAAGTTAATCTATATGAACTTGATTTTGGTAGTTTTATTGAAGGAAGAACAATTACAATAACTGAAGCAGAAAGAAATGAAAGTGGAGTGTTCTTGCCTAATATTCTTTTTGATAGTTTAGCTCCAAATGTAGATTATTGTATTGTTGTTTTTATAAGTGGGAATGATGGATTTGATAGTTTTGATAATTTAAGAGTAGGAAGAGATGACTTTACATCTGGTTGTTTTAATTGGCCTTGTGGGACATCTTATACTGACTTGTTCGCAGGAATCACTAGTGTTGAATTAACGGATACTGAGGCAATTATCAATTATATAGCATTAAATAATGGAGAAATAGTATCTTCAGGAGATAACGAACCATATGAGATGATACTTAGTGTTAAAGACAAACAAGGAACACTCAAATATTCGATATTACTTGACTCAGATTTAACTTCTATTAGAATACCAATTGAATATGTTGAATATTGGGATACGATTGAGATATCATCAGATAAAGATAATATTCATTTTTCGACATTTGAAATAGCTGTTGATCCACCAGCTATTGATATTTCAGCAATTAGTAATGGTTCGTTTAGTGTTAACGTTATTAGTGGACTAGAAGATATCAACTTCATATCGTTTGACTTTGCAAATCAAATAGAAGGTATGTCACTGACAAATGCAGAAATAGATATTCCGAAATCTGTGAATACTGTACATATAACAAACTATTCAAATATTTCTGGATATACTGAAATATATGTTTTTTATAATATATCTTACGAAACATTAGATGGGACAAAACTAGAACAGGGCTGGATTTTAGTAGATATAAATTCTTAAAAAAATAACTTTGATTTTTCTAAAGTTTTTTTTTAGGAATGCGATATTGGATTATGCCCTGATAAAACTATTATGTCATCATAATTCGTGTTATAATGTAGATACATACTACTTTATGTAGAAGGAGTTGATATTATGTCTAATAGATTAAAAATAAGGAAACAAAAAACAAAAGATGAGGAAACAGATACAAGTAAAGACTTAAAAGAAGCAAAATACAGTGCTAAGTTTTTAAAGAATAAACGAGAAAAAGGAACTACATCAACAAATTTCTCTGGGAAATCTTCCAAAGAATTCTCTAGAAAGAAAACATAAAAACAGGAATTTATTCCTGTTTTTTTTATCTAGATATCTAGAAGATTCTCTGTTCAAGGATATTGATAATATCGTAACTGGTGAGATTAATAGATGTAATTTCTGGTTCAGAAATTAAGTTCTATTATAGAAAACTAAGCAATACTAGTATAAGAGGATGGGACAACCTTGATAGCTCGATTAATTTGCGCATGGTAGTGCGCACTACCCGAGAAGCCCCTACTTCAACAATGTCTATTGTAAGTAGTGGGAGTGTTCACCTAATAAGTCTTTTAAATACAAACAGTAATGTATCTACTAAAAGTATTAGATTTCTTGATTTTACATGAATCAATAATTCTAAGACCAGTATTTAAGATTATATCCCTCATATCATCCATTGTGATAATAACTGATTTATCGCTAATTTCTTTTGTTTTTCTTATTAGTGCAATTTGTTCCTCTCTTGTTATTTTAGAAGATTGTCCATATGGTAAATCAAGGATAGCAACATCGAAATGCTCTGTTGTCTTAAGCATATCCATTTTCGGAACATTCGGCTTGAAACCAAAGTGTTTCAGGTTAAGATTACAATGATGTTTTACTAATGGGTTAATCTCATATCCAAATATATCAATACCAATTGTTCTTCCTTCTATTAGAATAGTTCCAATTCCACAACATGGATCAATAACTTTTAAATCAAAGTTATTGTTTATAGCTATATTTATAATTGCTTTTGCTAGTTTAACATCAAGGGCATGGGAGTAGTTATAAGGTTTCTGACGTCTTTCTAACCAATTGTTAGGGTTATGTTGTAATATACCAAATATCCATACACCATCTATTTTAGTTAGAATAAACTCAACATCAGGGTCCTTAATTGCGAAATCTCCATTTATAGTAAATCCTAAAGCTCTCATTGAGTCTAACCTAATTTGATAAGGGACCTTATCAAACTCAGTAAAATGAATTTTGTAGTTATTATAGGTTAACTTATCTTCAATCATCATTTTTTCAATAGTATTAATAGATTCATTAGAATAAAGAATAGTAACTCGACCTTTTATAAAAGGACTACGTGAAATATTAACTAACTGATCTGTAAGATGATAATTACTATTTGATGTTTCTCCAAAAATATATCTCATTTCCATCGCAGAAAGTTCAGCGAATTCTCTTCGATGAGATATTAAATATAGGAATTTTGGAGTTAACTTAATTACCGAGTCATTCATAGGTTATACCATCCTTATATATATCTTTAATTTAAGATGCTAAATTACTAATTAATAGTAGCATAAGTTAATACCTTTAACAATTAATCTTATAGCTCATAAAAAAATAAGTTAAATAAGTGTTTGACAATACTTAATTATATGATAGTATAACTAAGCACTAGGATTTAAAGTGTGCTTTGATTGCCGTCTTAGCATATGGGCTATCTAACCTATTAACGGATCCTAGAGTAGATTTAGTTTCTAGTAGTGTTTTCCAGCACTACATACGGATTCTAATTTATGGAGATATCTTAATTGATATCTCTTTTCTATTACAGAGAACAAGAGTGCTGTTTAATGATTTAGAAATTATATAACTCTTCATACATAATTACAATCATACATGTTATAATGATTAGTAGATAACAAGGGATAGAACAAAATAGCCCTTGCATGGCTGTTTTTTATTTAATAATTTTCTTTGGGAAGGATAACTAATATGAAAAAAATACTAATTATATTTCTATTTATTTTAACATTATCATCATGTGAGAAAGAAATTGATAATCCGAAGGATATTGATGACAATATAATTCCAATTGATGAACAAGATGATTATCCAGATTTCGTTATACCAATGGATATTAATCAAGAGATTCAAGATTATATTCTTAGTTTAACAGCTCCTGTTTTGATGTACTATGAAGAAGATTTAGCTATTTTATTAGCTGAAGAAACTCTTCATAAAATAAAAGTAGGAGAAGAAGCCCAGACATTTAATTCTTATGAACTTGCTTGTAATCATGGCATATACACATTGCATAATCCATATAATGAAACTGACAATACATTTATGTTGGGTTGCGGGTTAGGTGTTTATACGGTTGATTTTACTAATAGTTCCATTGAAAGAATGGATGAATTAATAGTGATTGAAAAAGCATTTAATGAAGGTGGAACATTATTTTATGGATGGGATCCTAAAATCGTCTTTAATAATGGAACAATTGTTGAATATGATGGGTATGAGATGTTAACAAAAAGAGAATATGCTCACGATAACAGAATGATTATTTATGATGAAAATGTAGCAGTTGATGGACATTTAACTGATAAATGTAAAGTCATTGTTATTGAAAATGGAATTGAATTAGCTAATCATTTATTTGAATCAGTATGTGGTGATATTGAAACCACATATAGGGTTAGCAATTTAGTTTTACTTAAGGATTTTAGTAACTCATCAGTTAATTTAAAGATAGCTACATATGATGGTGAAATATATGAGTTAAGTGTTAGTGGAGCAGATTCTTCAGATTTGATTGTTGGTTACTATTCTATTCAAATTAATGGAGAGTATTATGATGATGAGTTAGAGATAGTTAATAGACCAAACTCTGTAGAATCAGATCAAATATTATCAGCAAATGAGAACTACATTTTTGTTGTAGATACAGACAACTCTATTAATGTATATGATAGAGCTACATTAGAACTCATTACTTCTTTACCTGCTAAATCAGATCAAGAACATTATTCGATATCTTACTTTAGTGAAGGATATACAGTAAGATATCAAAATCTATCAACATATGAATATTTCACAGATATTTATAGTGATCATGTATTAGTTATGGAGGGTGTTGAAGAGCATCTATGGTTCACTGATGAATTTGGATCTTATGCAATAGATGATGAAAGATATATTTTTGATTATAATGACTTTGTTGTATATAAATTAGAAGGATATGAGTTTGAGGGAATATATACAATCCTTAGGTCAAATGATTACTACTTCTTTACATTGTCTAGAGAAAACAGTGTTAATAGTATATCGTTTATTGTTTTAGATAAATCAGGTGTAGTAATTGATGAATATGAAATACTTCATAGATTAGGTTACCCTATCATATTAGATAGTGAAGGAAATATGTTTTTTGGAGATAAATCCAGTTCAGCAGGAGTATTATTCAATCCGTATCAATAAAGTTTGTTAATCTTTTGAATTACTAGAACTAATTAATGGGTTGCAGTACTATGAGTCTTACCATAAATAATTGCAATTAATGACATCCACCGCATAATAAAGCCCTTGCGGGCTTTTTTTTGGATTTATATTTTTAATCATATTTTAGATAAGATAAAGCAAGAATACCATAGTGAGAAGTGTTTGCTGCCAAGTAGATTATAATTTTTAATAGTCTAATAATATAATTAATTGACAAATAAGTGATAATAGTTTATTGTATAGATATGCGATATAACGACGTGCGATATAAAGGAGTGATTCAATTGGTTAATAAATTTAAGAAATACTCACCTTTAACAGAGGCAACATATTATATATTACTATCTTTACATGTGCCCTTACATGGGTATGGAATCATAAAGAAAGTTGAAAATATGACAGATGGAAGATTGATTTTAGCAGCTGGAACTTTATATGGGGCAATTAGTAAATTAATTAGTTATAACTTAATTTCACTTGTTTCTGAGGATGTAAATAATAAGAGGAAAAAAGAATATTTAATCACAGAAGAGGGTATTGCGTTATTAAATTTCGAATTATTAAGAATAAAAAAAATGGTAAGTAATTCAATAATTGAGGTGAAGAAATGGAATTAATGGAGAGAAAGTTTTTCTTTGTATGGAATATGGATAAAGAAAAAATATATTTAGAAGAAATGGCAAGAAAGGGATATGCTTTAACAGATGTCAAATTGTTTAAGTACTATTTCAAAAAAATAGATCCAATTGATTATGTATATGAGTTTGATTTTCAATATTTATTTAGTATGAGTGAAGAAGATTACTTAAGTTTCTTTGAAGATTGGGAACTAGTAAAAAGATTTGGACTATGGTATTACTTTAGAAGAATTAGAACCAATACTGCTAAAGATTCTATTTATAGTGATAATGAATCAAAGAGCAATATGTATAAAGGAATATTGCTATTTTTAGTTCTTACTGGATTACCATTATATATCCAGTTGCCGATATTTATTCCTCAGTTTTTAGAAATTACCGGTACATTTGCTGATTATTATAGATATTTTAGATATATATTATTTATAATAACTCCAATTCATTTTATGGTTTCTATTAGTATGTTAATTACATACAAGGGTTACAAAAAGAGAATTAAGGAATAGTTCATAGTATTGATTGAAAACTATATGAAAGCAGATATATCAAATACAAGAGGTATAGTATATTGAAGGTTAGGTGATTTATGTTTGAATTGCAAATAAAGGAACTATATAAGTATTTAACAAATAAAGTGTTGGAAGATACATTTTCAATAATTAGACAAGAACGGAAAAATACCCGAGAGTTAAGAAAAAATTATGGAAATCGATGTTTTGGACAAAA
>JAOZRX010000049.1 GCA_029939945.1 Candidatus Izemoplasma sp.
TAAAAACTAGTCTTTTTTATTGTTTTTATCTCTTGACATCATTACCGGTTGCTTTTTATAATAAAAAACGCCCTTAAACAAACGTTCAAGGACGAAAATATTTCCGCGGTACCACCTTAATTCAAAAAGCACTCAATCCTTTAACGCAGGAGTACGGATGGGTCTACTTAATTCTTCCATCACTCATGGTGTTATTCATACTTATCTTATAATCTAGCTTCCACCATCCTAGAATCGCTTTATACAGTTGTAAGCATTACTTCTCCAATCATCGTTATAAACATATAATACCAAATTCAACCTAATTGTCAATATAAAAACTACTCTCCTTCTTCTATTTCAGTTGGAATAACTATATTAACTTTAGATATTTCATCAAATCTTTTACCAATCTTACTACTTGTTGTATGAACTTCTTTAACACTTTTATTCACAGTATCGATACTTCTAGACAGTTTATCCCATCTTTCTTGATATCTTTTAAATTCATCCCCTAATCTTATAAGTTCTTCTTGTATTACTTTCGAATATTTATCTCTTTCAACATTTCTAAGTAATACTTGAACAGTAGTTAACAAACTCATTAAAGTAGTTGGTGAAGCTATCCACACTCTTTTCTTTTGAGCATAATCAATAACATCTTGGTGATAAGCATTTAATTCGGCAAAAATTGCTTCAGCAGGTACAAACATTACTGCTTGGTCACTTGTTTCTGTTGGAATTATGTATTTAGTAGCTATATCATCAACATGTTTCTTTAAATCAGACTTAAATTTTCTAGTTGCTTCTTTTCTTTGAACATCACTTGATTCTCTGTCTACCATTCTTTGATAATTTTCAAGTGGGAATTTAGAATCAATTGCTAAGTCTCCCATTGGATCAGGTACGTGTAATAATGCATCAACTATTTTACCATTTGATAAAGTAGCTTGTGTTCTAAATACTTTTTCATTATTTTCACCAAAGATAGAAGTAAGAATATGATTCAATTGAACCTCTCCAAATGTACCTCTAGTTTTTTTATCAGTTAAGACATGTTGAAGTGATACTACATCCGTAGATAACTTCTCAATATTTTTTTGTGCTTCATCAATTTTCGTTAGTCTTTCAACTATATTAGTGAAGGTTTTATTTGTTTTATCAAACCCCTCATTCAAGCGGTATTCCACCTTTTTATTAATGCCTTCCATTTGTTCTTCAATCTTTTTATTAAGTGATTGAAAACTCTCAAATATATCTTTGTTTAATCCTTCTTTAAACTCGTTCAAATCTTTTATATTTTCTTTACTTCCTTTACCAATTGATGTAGCTAATTCAACTTTTAAATCCCCATACTCTTTAACCATCATATTTGAAAATTTATAATTCTCATCTTTCAAGTTTTCTTTGATTTCATCAACTATATTATTTTCTTTACTTCCACTTTGTCTAAAATTATTAATTAATATGACAATCAAAAGTACAACAACGACTGCGAGTAGCGATATTATAAAAATATCCATTGTACCACCTCCACTTAATATTATAGCATTTTATAGCAAAAAAAAGTAGATACTAATGAAAGTATCTACTCAAATAAACCTTATTTTAAATTTTTGCCTTTATATTCAAATAAACTACTTAATGGTTTATCGTGAATAATGTTTAAAATTCCTTGTGCAATCAAATTTCCAACACTTAATTGAACAATTTTTGATGATTTTTTGAATATTGGTAATTGAATAGTATTTGTACATACAACTTCTTCAAGTGGAGAAGCATTAATTCTATCAATTGCTGGTTTTGATAATACAGGGTGAGTACAGCAAGCATACACTTCTTTTGCTCCTGCATCCATTATTGCTTTAGCAGCAGAAGTGATTGTTCCAGCAGTATCAATAATGTCATCAACAATTATGGCTATTTTACCTTCTACATTTCCAACAATTCCCATTACTTCGGCTACGTTAGGTTTAGGTCTTCTTTTATCAATAATTGCTATTGGAGCATTCATGCTCTCTCCCATATTTCTAGCTCTTACTGCTCCACCATGGTCTGGAGAAACGATTACTATCTCTTCTTGGAAATTTTTAGATTTTATATACTCCACTAGAATTGGCATAGCTCTAAAATTGTCAATAGGAATATCGAAAAATCCTTGAATTTGCGCAGCATGTAAATCCATTGCAAGTACTCTAGTAGCACCAGCCACTTCTAATAAGTTAGCAATTAACTTAGCAGAAATTGGTTGTCTTGATTTTGATTTACGATCTTGTCGTGAATATCCGTAATAAGGCATTACTACATTGATGTTTTTAGCAGATGCTCTTTTCATAGCATCAATTGTGATAAGTAATTCCATTATATTCTCATTTACAGGATCATGAGTTGGTTGAACCAAAAAGATATGATGTCCTCTAACTGTTTCTTCCAAATTCACTCCTATTTCCCCATCAGCAAAACGGACTAAATCTATTTTACTAAGCGGTATCCCCGATTTTTCCGAGATTTCTTCTGCTAATTTCTTATTAGCACTTAAACTAAATAATTTTACTTTTACACCATCTAAGATTGCCATCCTAAATAACCTCCAAAAATTTATTATTATTTAAAACCTCTTATACACTACCATCATAACTTGTGAATTGCAAAAATAAAATGCAACTTTGTGAAAAAAGTTGCATTTTTTATGCCTTTTATTCATCGCCTAGAAGATTATAAGCTTCAATTACAGCAGCTTCGATTGTATTTCGAGTTTCCTGATTGATAGGATGAGCAACATCCTTGAACTCTCCATTAGGCATTTTTCTGCTTGGCATAGCAACAAATAATCCCGCTTTTCCATCGATTATGCGTAATTCATGAACAACAAAACATTCGTCAATCGTAATAGCAGCAATCGCTTTTAAACGATTTTGTCCATTGAACTTCTTAACTCTAACGTCTGTTATATTCATTTTACCACCTCGCAATTTCTATTTTCCTATACAATAATTATATCACATCAAGAAAATGGTTACAATTAATATTTTTTAGGTTATGTAAGGGTTATCTTATTTTTGTAATTAATTTGAAATAATCATCTTTCATAATTTCATAGACATAGTCTAATTTCGATTTATCCCTTGAAATTCCGAATACTGTTGCCCCTGATCCACTCATTAATGCTCCATCTAATCCTAAATCAATCATCTTATTCTTTATTTCTCTAATTTCAGGTTCCATTTCAAAAGCAATTGATTCTAGTGAATTATGTAGTTCTCTAGCCATTAATTCATGATTCTTATTGTATATAGCTGATGTCATATCACTAATTTTTCTTTCAACTAATTTTTCTTTAACAACTTTGCTAAATACTTCCTTAGTACCAATTCTAATATTTGGATTTACCAATAGTATTGGTGTTTTCAACTTGTTTTTTAGGAAAAATAGTTCCTCTCCTTTTCCCTTTGCTATACAGAGCTTATTGTAAATACAAAAAGGAATATCTGCTCCGAAATCTACACCCAATTTAGCCATTTCATCTAGTGATAGTTTAAGTTTCCAAAGTTTATTTAACCCTCTAAATGTAGCCGCAGCATCTGCGCTTCCCCCTGCTAACCCAGCTGCAATAGGTATGTTTTTCTTTATATTTATCGTTACACCCTCATTAACATCAAATTCTTCTTTCAAAAATTTTGCGACTTGATAAACTGTATTATCCTCTTGTTTAGCCGTAATTTCAATATCAGAAGATACTATAATTTCTCCCTTGTCGTTTTTCTTAAATGTAAGTTCATCATAAAAATTGATTGCTGCCATAACCATATCTAGGTCATGATATCCATCAACTCTTTTATTAACAACATTTAAAAATAGATTGATTTTTGCATATGCTTTTTCCTTAATCATAATATTACCTCGCTTGTTTCCTTACTTGTTAACTTCATTTTACCATAATATCCTGTAAACAAAAAACAAAGAAAATTCTTTGTTTTATTTGTTTTTACTTATATGAGTATAGAATGTCAGATAAATCTATAAAATCAGACACAGATAAACTTTCAGCTCTTGCTTTGGGATTTAAGTTAGCCTCAACTAATATATCAATTAATTCCGTTTTTGGAATATTATATTTGCTATGAAGGTTATTCACAAGAGTTTTTCTTCTTTGCCCGAATGAAGCTCTTACTATTTCATAAAATAGTTTTTCAGAGATTGGTTTTTTTACAATATTATCAATAATGTTTAACTTCACAATCGCACTATCAACATTAGGTGCTGGAATAAAAACATTCCTAGGAACTTTCATAGCTATTAAAGCCTTAGTTTTATACTGAATTGCAATACTTAAAGAGTTGTAATCCTTTGTACTTGGTTTTGAAGTTAGCCTTTGTGCTACTTCTAGTTGTGTCATTAAAACCATCTCTTTAATTAACGTTGATTCTTCAATAATTTTGAAGATTATAGGTGTCGTTATATAGTAGGGTAGATTAGAAACCATTACTACATTATCATAGTTCATTTTTAGAGCTTTTATATCTGAATCTATATCGCTTTTTAGGAAGTCTTTATTTATTATTGTAAGTTCTTCATTTGAAAAAGTCTCTTCTAAAATTGATACTAAATCTTTGTCAATTTCATATGATAATACATGCTTTGATTTATTAATTAAGTGTTCAGTTAAACTACCTAGTCCTGGACCAATTTCAACAACTAATGTATCCTTCGTAATTGTAGGAATTTCAACTATTTTTTTTAGAATATTTTGATCAACTAAAAAGTTCTGTCCAAACTTTTTTTTGATATAAAAATCATGTTTATCAAGCGTGCTTTTTGTATTAGAAATTGTTCCTATCTTTGACATCTTATCACTTCCTTAATATCTTGTTTATTTGCTCTAGTGAAATGTTAAACATATTGATTTTATTCAATAGTGTTTTTCCATTATTTAAGCCAATACCCAGGTTTTCACCCAAAGTTAATCTTAGTGCTTTTGAATTATGTTTTCCCACCAAGTTCAAGTCGTATAGATTTTGAAGAGTTACCTTGTTTTCTAATTCACTTTTTACAGAGTAAAAATCTTTCAGAGCCTCTACTATTTTATCCTTATTTGCATGTTCAATTCCGACCTTTGTTTTACTCTTGTTTATACAATCACTCTTCTTCATAAAAGCATGTTTTGTTGGTCCTACAAAGTCGTTGATTATTCTTCTTATTCTCTCTCCTTGATAGTCTGGATCTAGGAGTAACAATAATCCTCTTGATTCATTCAATTTCTTTAGTTCCACGAGTGTGTCTTCACTCACTTCACTACCATTAGTTATGTATACATCAATGTCCTCATATATAGCTTTTAATTTAGCAAGGTCGTGATAGCCTTCAACTACCACAACCTCATCAATTTTATTACTCAATGATTCCATTTTCTTTAAAGTACTCAACCATCTTTCTTAAGTCTGTTGGAATTTCAATTTGTTGAGGGCATTTTGGTAAACATTCACCACAATCTATACACATTTCTGCAGATTTACTTTCTTTTTCAAGTCCTCCGTAAACCCATTTAACATATCCATCGTTTTGGTACATAGAATAATTGTTAAATAACTTAAAATTACCAGGAATATCTACTCCGTGAGGACATGGCATACAGTAATTACAAGAAGTACAATCTACTTTTGATAGTGAGAGAATAGATTTTCTTACTATATTGATTATTTCTTGTTCAGAGCTGCTTAAAGGAACGAATTTATCAAAAGTTTTTAAATTATCTTCAACTTGTTCCATTGTTGACATACCACTTAAAATTACTTTAACATTAGGTAGTGATCCAACCCATCTGAAGGCCCAAGAAGCAATTGATGCCTCATTATTCTCCTTTTTAAACATGCTTTCTATTTCATCGTTAAACTTTACAAGTCCTCCACCTTTAACAGGCTCCATAACAATTACTGGAATTCCTTTTTCGGTTAATATTTCATAACCATCAATCCCTTGTTGGTGGTCTATGTCCATATAATTCAATTGAATTTGGACAAAATCCCAATTATATCTATCAACCCATTTCTTAAATGTTTCTAGATTATCATGAAAACTAAATCCAATTCTATGTATTTTTCCTTCTTTTTTGTATCGTTCTAGTTTCTCAAAAACTTTCATTTCATCAACTTGATCAAGTCGTCCTTTATTTACTGCATGAATTAAATAAAAATCAAAATAATCTACACCACATTTTTCAAGTTGTTCATAAAAAATTCGATCAATATCCTCTTCAACTTTGCAATCCCATAAAGGTAATTTGTCAGCCAAATAAAAGGTTTCCCTGTTATAGTTCTTAATAATATCTCTTACAAAAAGTTCACTTTTTCCTCCGTGATAAGGATAAGCAGTATCAAAATAATTTACTCCTTTTGAATATGCATAATCCATCATTTTTTTTGCTTCTTCTTTATCAATTTCTCCATCCTTCATAGGAAATCTCATACACCCAAATCCAAGTAAAGAAGGCAGTAACTTATTACTTTTAATTTTACGGTATTCCATTATATCATTGTCCTTTGAAGTATTTGTCTTTAATATTAGGTTTAACAGTTATTTTTATAGCTTGTTTTATTATTTCAATATTAAGATTACCTGAGTTAGCTTCTTCACCATCCATATTCCATTTGTGATGATGTTCAGTATAAATCTTCAACCTAGATGTTGTAAATCGGTGTACTGAAGGTAAAACTCTTGGTCCAAACGCTATTGATAAGAAATATAGTAAATTGTTAAAGAAAGGGACATACCTGTATAGTATTACGTCTACTATCCCATCATCTAATGCTGGTTTACTAACAAAATCAAATCCAGCAATCTTTTTAGAGTTTACTACTAATATTAATGAGAAATAGCCTCTATAAGTCCCATTATCATGTACAATTTTAGCCTTCATCATTGGAATTGTGAAAAATTCTTTTATTCCGGTAATTAAATATGCAAAATAGCCAAAATACTTCTTAAGTTTTGAATCAGTAACATAAGATATGTCTACATATGTCCCAATCGCTGTTACATAAAGGAAATATCCATTATTACTTTTAGCTATATCCATTAAAACAGGAACACCTTCTAGAATAATATCAACTGCTTTAGGAACATTCTTTGGTATTTTCAAAGTGCTAGCTAAATCGCAAGCTGTACCTGAAGGAATATATCCAATTCTTGGTTTATACTTTGAAACTGCAATTCCATTAACACACTCATGTAAAGTTCCATCTCCACCAGAAATAACTAAGAGATCATATTTGTTCTCACAAGCCTTTTTTGCAAGGGAAATCGCGTGTTTTGGTCTTTTCGTCGCTACTACATCTACTTCATATCCTGCTTCACTTAATCTAGATGTGACATAATCAAGATGATTTACGAAGTCTTTTCTTCCACTTTCTGGGTTGTAAATAATTTGACATCTTTTCATAGTCCCACCTTCTTTTTCTATTGCTATTATATCATATATTTTTGGATATAAAAAGACTAGGAAATCACTA
>JAOZRX010000006.1 GCA_029939945.1 Candidatus Izemoplasma sp.
AGAGTATTTTATAAAGAATAAATAAAAGGATTACCATTCGGTAAACCTTTTTATTACATTAATTGAAGATTGCTCCATTCAGGAACTAATTCTTTCTTCTCAATTCTCTTCACTATTTCAACAATCTTATCATTTATAGGTGTTTTAACATTATATTTCTTCCCATATTCAGATACTATGCCATTTATTGAATCAATTTCTGATTCTTTATTACGAGCAATATCTCTTAGCATACTTGATTTTATTAGTTTATGCTTTTTCATTGCTATTGGTAGAATAAAGAGACTTATCTGTTTCTTAATAAAATTAGTATAGTTCATTAATTTTACGACATCTTTACCTTGAAGTGGTTCTATCTTAATCTTTGCAGCTTCAGCTACATCAATACATTCTTTTATTGCTTTTAAAGCAATCAATCTTGATTTTCTATCTTTAACAATTTCTCCAAATGTAGAATTTGTTACTACTGATAAGCCACTAAATGCAGCGTTAACCAATAACTTAGCCCATCTAGCACCAGTAAAATTTTTCTCAATCTTTACATTTCCCATTGTATTTAGCAACTCAACAATATGGTTAAATAATGAATCATCATTATTTCCATATTTCCCAATACTAAAAGTTAATGTATCTCTAGAAGCTTCTGAGGTTAGTTCACAAACTCCTTTACCATGAAAAGTTGCTCCCCAAGACATAGTGCAACCAATTGTTCTATCTTTCCCAATAATTTCAGCAACTGATGGCTCTGGTAATCCATTTTGCATAGTGCAGATTACTCCTGTTTCACTTAAATACGGAACTATACTCTCTACTATCTTTTTGTTAAATTTCTGCTTTGTCATTAATAAAATAATATCATATTTCTTAGACATTTCAACAGGTAATAACGCATTTACAACTTGATTAAAGTTAACATTACCAATAATAGTTGCACCATTTTTCTTCAGTCCATCAATATGTTCTTTATTTCTATTAATTAAATCAATATTATATCCTGCTTTGGTTATATAAGCACCTAAAACTGTGCCCATTGCTCCAGCACCATAGATTGCAACATTCATATTAATACCACCTCAATATGATTAGTATAACATACTATTTAATATATCTTAATAGTAGAAAAGTAGATTTATAGCAAGATTTTGATAATGTTTTTTGTTGATGAATTTGTTATAATATAATTTGATACTATCATATTGCATAAAAGGAGAACATTATGAATATACTCTTATCAGTAGTGCTTTTTTTAGCAATTCTATATTTTGTATATTATACATTTAAAGACTTATACAAAGAACGTCGTAGATTTTTCATTCTTATTACTATTGAAACTACGGTTTTTAGTTATGGATTAATATATCTAACATTCTTTTATACTTTGTTTACACCAGTACAATTACTTATACCAGGATCATTGTTGTTATTAGGGATTATGATTTCAATTATTGTTGATTTAGTAAAAAAAATATCTACTTTGGGACAATTAAGAGTTGTGATTGAACTATTTCAGTATTTTGTTATATATATTTTTGTTCCTATGTTTTTACTTGTAGTATTTAGATTTAATCCGTTAGTCTTGCAAATATTATATATTATAATTGTTTGGACAATTATAATATACATAAATCACTCCATTAACAAAACAGCAAAAGTAAAGGTTAATTATGAAGTTGGATTAGTGAAAAAAATATCAATCTATTTATTAGTATTCTTTGTAGTTACTGTAATCACTAGATTTAGAGTATTTGATGCCTTTGATGAATTCCTAAATATTAGCCAAAGAGTCCCTTATTCAATAAGTAGTAACTTAGGTTACTTATCTAATAATTACTCTAGTGAAAGAGTTTTTGAAACAGAGATAGAAGGCTTGGGTATTGAAGATGCAGATTATTATTATACTGATGAATATTTCTATATTTATACATTTAGAGATACTTCAAGTGAATTATTTATATATTCAATGGAATCCAAAGAACTAATTGAAAGTTATGAATTACAAATATCTAAGTATTATGATTTCACACAAACTAGTATTTTAAGATACTTATCTAAATCGTCATTATATATGCATGATGAAGAACTATATCTTTTTGGAACAGACGGATTATATGAAGTTAATGGAACAAATATAACTAGATTTTCTGATTTTACATTCTATGAGGCAATACCATATGTTGATAATGGAGTAATGTATATATATATAGAAACTTCAGACACAACATCGGAAATATACAAACTAAATAATAGTGAGCTAATATATCAAGAAGAACTAGATTTTGATGATATTGTATTTGATGGTGTAAGTATTATCGATGATACTGCATTCTATTATGATAGTGATAAATTTTATAAGATGCATGATATATCAACTACTTTTGCTA
Organism: Candidatus Izemoplasma sp.; assembly: GCA_029939945.1. Taxonomy (GTDB): domain Bacteria; phylum Bacillota_I; class Bacilli_A; order Izemoplasmatales; family Izemoplasmataceae; genus JAFGXW01. The sequence continues at coordinate 2,382 of JAOZRX010000006.1, forward strand.
ATAACTTCGCAGACTTATATTTTAATACAAGTGACAATGAGATGATATATGCTAGTATCTTCTCAGGCGAAAATGAGGACGGAAGTGAGTATTCAAGAGAATATATTACGATTAATGATCAAGGAGTAGTAAGAAGACTCACCACTCAATACCATTTTGGAACGGATGTATTAAAGGCAGGAGATAATTATTTCATAATGGATATCAGTGGATTAACTACAAATAATGAATCATTGATTTTAGATAGTAATTTTAAACCTATTGGTTATTTTGAAACTAATAAAATTGATTCAGTCTTTGAGGTTGATGAGTCTGAAAGTTTGATTATTAGTGGAAGAGTAATTGACGAATCTGTTGAGTACCTTCAAATATTTACTACAGAAGACTCGTTAATTGTATTAAGTAAAGTCGTAATAGAAGAAGTAGAAATACCAATAACCTTCTATTCTAGTTATGGCTTTGGGTACTTGATTATTATTGTTATTGTAATTGTTACTCCATTGAAAAAAATGGATTTTCCAATTAAAATACATAATTACTTAAAGAAAAAGTAGCGATATTGTCGTTATTCCCCCCCATTATTCACTTGAAAGTGAGTAAGGGATATGCTAATATTAAACTATACATAGTGTGAGATTTTCTAAATTCGAAAGGAGAGATTTATATTGGATGACACATTTTTTGGCATTGTTAATTCTGGTTTACTATATTTATTAGTCGGAATTGTCATCGTTTTCGTAGTTTTATTGTCATTACTATTTGCAAAAAAAGCTTGGAATCGTGCTTTAGAACTAGGATATACAAAAGCTCAGTTGAAGAAAGTTATTAAATCAACTAGTATAGCAACAATTGTTCCTTCTTTAGCAATTGTAATCGGATTGTTTGCTCTTGCTCCAGTACTAGGTAATGCTTGGCCGTGGTTAAGATTATCTGTTATTGGATCAGTAACTTATGAATTAATGGCTGCAGATATGGCATCTAGTTCTATGGGAGTAGCCTTAACAGATTTACCTACAGTTGGAATTGACGCTTTTGTCAATATTATGTTTGTAATGACTGTTGGGATTTCAGCTGGAATGTTTGTTTTATTATTTTTCGGAGAAAAAATACAAAAAGGTATTGGTTCAATGGGGAAAAATAGAAAATCGTTTGGAGTAGTTGCTTTAGAGTGTTTTATGATTGGGTTACTAGCAACATTCTTACCAGCTTTTTTTACTAAAGGAGTTGTGTCAGTACTAACATTTTTTACTAGTTCAGTTATCACTATAACAATGGGTCTCATTGTTCTTAAGTACAATATTAAATGGTTAAAGGACTTCATTTTAGCATTTGCTTTAATTGGAGGAATGGCATCAAGTGTACTTTGGACAGGGTTACTAGGTTAGGGGGATAATGATGAAAACAAGAGAACAATTTCAAAAGGAAATGAATAAATTAGGTAGAATCGGAATCTTAATTACACTTATTCTACTATTTTCTGTTCCACTTATTTTTGGGATATATCATAATGCAATACCAACTTTTAAAGACTTTATTTTAGCTGCTTCGGGGTTACTTGTGCTATTTGTTCCAATTGCGATAAGTGAAGTGTTTATTTATACACCAATCTTTGGTAGTGCAACATATATTACTTTTATTACTGGTAATATAATGAACTTAAAAGTTCCGATTGCTCAGAATGCTCAAGAATTAATGGAAACAACAAAAGGAACAGATGAATCAGATGTAATTACTACACTAGCAATAAGTGTTTCAGCAATTATTACAATAATCTTTATAGCACTTGGTGTGATACTACTTGTACCACTAGAACCGATAATGACAAGTGATGCGATTAGCACTGCGTCAAGTTATGTTTTACCAGCTTTATTTGGAGCTTTAGTTATTGGGTTATTAAAAAGTACTGGTGAGATAAGAGTTAAGGGAAAAGTAAAAGCAGGGATTATTCCATTTATTGTATTATTCTTAGTCAATATATTTGTGATGAACACATATGACTATTCAGGAATATTACTAATTGTTATGATTCCATTCACAGTCTTTATTGCTTGGATATTATATAAGAAAGAAAAAATAACGATTGAAATTATCGAAAAAGAGGAGAAATAGTATGAGTATAATGCAAGAAGCTATTATGTTAGCACCTGAGATTATAAAGAATAGAAGATACTTACATCAAAATGCAGAAGTACATAATGACTTACCTATCACAAAAAAATATGTTAAAGAACAATTAATTGCGATGGGTCTAGAACCTATTGAAATATCAAAATCAAGTTTAGTAGTAAATATCAAAGGAGATAAACCTGGAAAAACTTTCTTACTTAGAGGAGATATGGATGCTTTACCTATGGCTGAACAAACAAATTTACCTTTTAAATCAGAGACTGGTAATATGCATGCATGTGGACATGATTTCCATACTTCAATGTTGCTAGGAGCAGCTAAAATCTTAAAAAGTAAACAATCAGAAATTGAAGGAACAGTAAAATTAATGTTCCAACCAGCTGAAGAAACATTGTCAGGAGCACTTCAAATGATTGAAGGTGGAGTTCTTGAAAATCCTAAGGTTGATGCAGCAATGATGATTCATGTTTTTGCTGGAATACCTGCACCTACAGGATTGGTTTTATATATGGTTGATGGTCCAGCTAGTGCATCAAGTGATTGGTTTGACATCAAAATACAAGGAAAAGGTGGGCATGGGGCTATGCCTAATATGGCAGTAGATCCATTAATTGCTATGAGTAATATTCATCTTGGACTAGGTGAAATTAACTCAAGAGAAGTATCTCCTGAAAAATTCTTAGTAGTTACACCTTGCATGTTAAAAGGTGGAACAACAGGAAATATTATTCCTGATAGTGCATTTATGCAAGGAACTATTAGAACATTTGATGATAAAGTTCGTGAATTGGCTAAAAAAAGAGTTAAAGATATTGCTGAAGGAATCGCAATTGCTTATAGATGCAAAGCAGAAGTTAATTTTTATCGTGGTTGCCCAAGTTTAGTTAACAATTTAGAAGTTAGAGACAGTGTCGTTAAGTATACTAAGGAGTTATTAGGACAACAAGCAGTTATAGATTCATCAACTATTCCTGAAGCAGGCGGTGGAAGAATGAGTGGAAGCGAAGATTTTGCATTTATAAGTGAATTAGTACCTTCAACTATGTTGGCTCTTGCTGCTAATGCTGAGGGAAATACATTCCCACTGCATCATCCAAAGGTACAACTAGATGAGAAAGCTTTGCCTGTTGGTGCAGCAATCTATGCTAATTCTGCAATCAGTTGGTTGAAGGAACACAAATAAAATGTCTAAGGAAGTTATACTAAGCCCTACTAAACAAAAGACAAGAGATAAGATTATTAAAGCTAGTAAAAAACTTTTTTATAAATATGGGATTGAAAAAACAACTTTAATAGAAATCGCAGTTGAGAGCGGAATGAATAGAAGGACTGTATACGATCATTTTTCTAATAAAAACATGATTATATCAAAAATATTAAAACAATATTTTAGTGAGTTATATGATATTGATTTATCGATTATAATTGAAGATACTGAAATTAAAAAACTAAAAAAACTAATACATATTGTTTATGACAGATATATGGATAACCCAACAATTATGAAATTTATATTTAACTACTATCAAATGAATCCTGTTAATATTGAAGAAGAAAAATACGTAATTCGAGAAAATGATAATGTGGCAAAACTCTTTAATTTTATTAATTTTAGTAAGGTTAGAAAAGGAAGAGAAGATGAATTGATGGAAGATATTGAAATTGTTATACAACATATCCTCTCTCTTGGAATGAGATATTCACTTAGAAAAGACTCGTTTTTAGGTTTTCCAACTAATATTTCTAGAACTTCATTACATAGATCTATTGAAGTGTTAATGCAGATACTAGATGAATAAGAGTATCAGTTAGACAAATTAACTCGAGAAATTTACTATCATTGATTTCTTGAGTTTTTCAAATTTATTCAAGATAACCACACAAATTGAAGTGGAATGCATTAATTACACTTGCTATGAATATAATCGAGATAAAAAATAATTAATAATAATTTTCTTGTATTTGTGGTTATTTAGAGGTATAATTAAATATAGAATTTAAATTTTTCTTTGAAAGGAGAGATTTTATGATTACTAGAAAAGACTTATTTACAATTAATAGTGTTCCAGGTAAAACAGTTGTTGAGGTTTTAGGTTATGTTAAAGGATCTACTGTACAAACTAAAAATGTAGGTAAAGATATTTTAGCTGGATTTAAGAGTTTAATTGGTGGAGAAATTAACAGTTACACAGAAATGATGAATGATGCTAGAAAAATTGCTACTGAAAGATTATTAAAAGATGCAGAAGCACTTGGAGCTAATGGTGTTATAGGATTTAGACTTCAAACATCAGCAGTTATGGGTGGAGCAGCAGAGATTATAGCTTATGGTACTGCAGTTAAATTTGAATAATTAGCATTCTCTGTAAGGAGGAAATATTATGCATAAAATACAACCAACTCCAAAAATTATAACAATTATTGGAATTATTTTAGAAGGTATTGCCGGAGTATCGTGTTGGATAGGGTATTATTTACTAGTAAATATTGATAAGTTACCAGGTTATTCTGATTCTCTTTTAGAAATGACATCTGAAGAACTTGAAGCATATGAGTTTATAATGGATTTATCTTTAGGACTTCTAAGTATACTCGCGATAGTTATTTCAGTCATGTTTGTTATTAATTTAATATTATTCTCTAAATTAATAAATGGAAGATATACCGAGGAACAAGCTAAGAAAGTATATTTATACCAAGCTATATGGGGTGGTATAAATCTAGTTTTCAATACTGTCACTGGTATACTGTATTTAGTTTCTGGAGTTCAAGGATACAATGGACAAGTTGATAGAATTGACATAAGAGAAGGAATATAGGTAAATCATAATGGTTGAATTAGTAGAAGCATTAAAAGAGATATTGCCATTAATAATACCTATATTGATAATTGATGTTGTATTTAAGGTATACGCTATTGTTGATATTTACAAAATTGATAGAAAAGTAAAAGGCGGAAACAAAATTGTATGGTTATTAGTCGCAGGCTTAATTAATTATGGTTGGGTTATATATTTCATTTTTGGAAAAGATGAATAATGGAAGTTATTAAAACAACTAATTTAACAAAATCATACAATAATGTTGAAGTACTTAAAGACTTAAATTTATCTATCAAACAAGGTGAAGTATACGGATTCATCGGTAAAAACGGTGCAGGTAAAACAACGACAATCAATTTAATACTATCTTTAATATCTAAAGATAGTGGAGAAATATTTATTAACTCAGAAGCTGTAGTATTTACAGATCAACTTTATAAAAAGAAGATAGGATACGTTCCTGACGTTCCTGTTTTTCCAGGATATATGAGAGCAAGAGACTATTTAAGATATACTTCTGACATATTTGATTTAAGTAAAGAAGAAGTTACAAAGAGAACCAAAGAAGTATTAGAATTTGTAGATTTACCAAATTCTAATAAGAAAATTAGTTCTTACTCTAGAGGTATGAAACAACGCCTCGCAATAGCTCAAGCGTTATTTCATGATCCCGATATCTTAATCATGGATGAACCAACTAGTGCCTTAGATCCTATTGGACGAAATGATGTAATGAATATTATTTATAAACTAAAAGGAAATAAGACAATCTTTTATTCAACTCATATTTTAGATGATGTTGAAAGAGTTTGTGATAGAATCGGAATACTTAACGAAGGTGTATTAATTTACGAAAGTAATATTGATGATATCTTAGATAATTTTTATAGTGATAAGATCTATATTGAAACACAAAATGAAGCTAAATTAGTTATGAAGAAGATTGTTTCAAATAACTTAATTAAGGATGTAACAATTAGTAATAATGGTATTATATGCAAGTTAAATGGGGATATTGATTCAAATACATTGTTAAATAAATTAATACAATTAGATGAAAAAATAGTAGAATATAAAAAAGTAAAAACTAGTTTAGAAGATATATTCATAAGGTTAACAAATGAAAGAACTTCTTAAATACGATTTCTACTATTTACTAAAAACATCTAAATTTATAGTATTCCCTGTTGTATTAATTTTAATCGCAATAATGTCACCATTAAGTGCTAAATACTTAAATGAAATTCTTGCAGTTGCTTTCGAAGGTTCAGGTATTGTAATGGAATTTGGAGAACCAACTGTCTTTGATAGTTATATGCAATACTTTGGCAATGTTTATGAAATATATTTATATGTAATTATCTTTGTCGCTGTAGGTATGTTTATTGGCGATAAGACTAAAGGTCTATTACCATTAATATTAAGTAAGCCGATAAATAGAACAAAATACATCTTCTCTAAATTCATTTCATTTGGCTTGTTAGTACTAGTTTCACTATTTATAGGTTATTTTGTCTTTGATTATTATACATATTTCTTATTTGATGAAGTAGATATGTTAGGAATGTTTTATACAACATTACTTTACTTTGTATACATAATATATATTATCTCGATGGCAATGTTTGCCTCAACACATTCAAAATCGTATATTTTAGCTGTTGTTATCACATTTGGTGGAATGATACTCTTTGGATTATTAAGAGTGTTAGACCCAATAATAAAGGTGTTAGAATATTTACCAGGATCTATTTTAGAAAATATAATTAATGTATTAACTGGTGATGCAACAATGGAAAACATTTTATATAATATACTGTTAACTTTAGGTATATCGACAGTATTTATGACATTATCAATTATAAGATTTAGAAAACAAGATATTTAAATAAAGGCGCTAATTAAATTTAGCACCTTTATTTTTAATATGTTATAATTTTTATAACGAGGTGATTTTATGTACTACCAAGATTATTATATTCATACTTATGAAGTAGACAAAAATAAAAGATTAATTGTATCAGCATTATTAAATTATTTTCAAGATGCAATGGTTCATAATGCTGATTCATTTGGAGCAGGATCAGATTATGCTTTTGATAACGGACAGCTTTGGGTCTTGATAGATTATGAAATTGATATCTTTGATTTGCCTCTAGGGAAAACAATGGTAACATGTGGGACAGCACCTTATGCCATAAAGAGATTCTTTGCTTATCGTAAATGGGAGATGAAAGATACAAAGGGTAATCTTATTGCGGTAGCTAAAGGTAAATTTGTATTGATTGATATTAAAACAAAAGATATAGTAGCGCCATCAAAAGAAATGACTAATATATTTAAAAATGTAATAGAGGAAGGTGGAGTTACACCTTTCACAAAGAATACATCCCTAGATACTGAAGTGATATATAATAGTAAAGATGTAGTTAAAAGTACTTATATTGATATAAACAATCATATGAATAATGTCTACTACATGATAATAGCTTATAATAATATTCCACATAAAGAATTAGATACTAATTCAATTAAGAAAATAAGAATTACTTACAAAAAAGAATGTGTTATAAATGATTTATTAACTATTGAAGGCAGAAGAGAAGATAAGACTTTTTATTACGAGATATCAAGTAAAGGTGATTTACTATCAAAAGTTAAATTTACATTAGAAAGCAAAAAGGGGTAATAATATGAAAAGAGTAGGAAGTACATCAAGAAGAATATCTGGTTCTGGTTCTAAAGGATTTTCAAGATCTAGTGGTTCTAGAGGGTTTTCAAGATCTAGCGGATCATCTTCAGGGTTTAACAGAGGATTAACATCCTCATCCCGTAATAGTTATAGACATTTAAGTAGTCATCACAGTAATTATTACAGAAGACCATATGGTACAAGTTTCCTTCCTCTAAAAGGAAGAATAATTGTCATTATTATAATAATAATTGTCTTTTTGATTTTATCATAATTTAGTAAGGAGGATCATATGAATTATCCAAAAGTTCCAAACTATAATAAACTAATAAATCAAATAAAAACTTATAGCAAACATAAACATGAATATGGCTCTAACAATATTCAAGATATTTTAGATAAACTTCATTTAGATTTAGAAAAAGTCTTGAAAGAGATTATTAATCTTGAAGAAGATAAAAGTTTATCAAAAAATAGTCCAGATAAATTATCATTAATTCAAAACTTAAGACCAATTGGTCCTAGAAAGATATGGAATAAATTAGATAAAGATATTTACCTAGATAAACTAAAAGGAGCATTTTTATCAAGAGTTGCAGGTTGTATTTTAGGTGCACCAGTCGAATTTGATAGTATCGATCAAATGGAAAAATGGGCTAAATACAATGATGAAGTCTTCCCACCAGCTGATTATTGGAAGAGCACGAGAAATCCATTTAACCTAAGATATGATAAAAGTGATTTTATTGAGTATACAAAAGAAGGTATGACTAAAGTACCAGTAGATGACGATATTGTTTATACTATACTTGGATTAATGATTGTTGAAGAATATGGAAATAATTTCACTACTAAAGATGTAGGAAAGATGTGGTTAAAGCATCTTCCATATGCTTGTACAGCCGAAGATATTACTTTAAAAAACTTAAAAGCAGGAATAGACGCATCGTTAGCTGCGGATATAAATAATCCGTTTAAAGAATGGATTGGAGCAGATATAAGAAGTGACGCATTTGCGTATATTGCACCTGGTCATCCAGAAAAAGCTGCTTCTATGGCGTATTATGATGCTTTCTTAAGTCATAGAAGAAACGGAATATATGGAGAAATGTTTTTCGCAGCAGCTCAGTCTGCAGCTTTTACTGTCAATAATGCAGTTGATGCCTTGAAGATAGGATTAACTGAAATTCCTAAAGATTGTGATTTAGCTAATGATATTTCTTGGGCATTAGAAGTTGGTAATACAATTAAGAATTATAAAGAAGCAAGACAGGTTGTTGAAAAGAGATTTAATGGCATGGAACATGCTCATACAAATAACAATGCCTGTCTAACAGTATTTGGATTAATGATTGGTGGTAATGATATTACCAAAGTTATTTCAGAAACTGTAGCTATGGGAATGGATAATGATTGTACAGCAGCAACTGCTGGAAGTATTGTCGGTGCTATTGTCGGCGAAAAAGGGCTTGAAAAGCATTGGTACAAAAACTTCAATAATACTCTAGACACATATCTAATAAATATTGGAGAACTTAAAATTGATGATATAATCAAGAGATTTATATTGCAAGCAGAAGAAGTGTACAAAAAATAAAGCCAGACAATTTGTCTGGCTTTTTAGTTATTAAACATTGTGATTAATCTATCTATCTTAGCGTAATTCATATATCTAGATTCTCTTAGTATCTCTTTTCCATTATTAAAGACCAAAACAGTAGGAACACTAAAGATTAAGTATTCTCCTCTAAACATTTCATGATCATCTACATATACTGCATAACTCTCTATGTCGTTATAATGTTTAACATTAGATTCTAACATTGAAGCAATTATTTGACATGATGAACAAGTATGTGTTTTAGCTATAATCATAACTAACTCTTTATTAATAATCTTCTCTATATTTTTATAATCTTTTATTACTTCCATAAGTATACCTCCTGCAACAAATGTATTATATGCAATAAATAATACTTTGTCTATATCTCACTAAAAGTTAGTATACAAACAATATTCCAAGTTGTCAACAGATAAGATTGTAAAGAAGGAACACTATTTAGAATACGAGTATATTCCTTGCATGGAATATAACAAGAGGAGTAATATGAATGTAAGAAGGTGAAAGCATGAAAAGTCTAATATATCTAAAGAGTATAAGTAATAATACTAAGCTTCGTCTAGTTAGTTTGCTATTAGAAAATGAACTATGCGTATGTGAGTTAGAAGAGATAACTAATATAAGACAAGTAAATATATCAAAGAATCTCATTAGTTTAAAAGAAGCAGGAATTGTCGGAGTTAGAAGAGAAAAACAAAGAGCTTTTTATTTTCTTACAAAAGAATTTATGAATAATAAATTCTTAATAGATCATCTTGAAGAAGTTAAGATGAATGAAAACATACTAATGAAAGATCATGAAATCTTTTTAAAGCATGAGGAAATAAAAGATCAGAATGTATATGTGTGTAATATCTTTAAAAACGAGGTGAGCTAGATGATAAAGAAATCAATGCGTGTTGATGGGATGACTTGCGCTATGTGCGCAATGACAATCACCAACACTTTTGATAACTACGAAAGAATTAGTGCTAAAGTTAATGTTGGTGCCGGAAAAGTATTATTTGAATATGATGAAACTAAATATAATTTAGTTGAAATAGCTGAGATAGTGAAAAGCGCAGGATATGTACCCGTACTAGAAGAAACATTAGAAGATAATAAAAAACTAAGACTTAAGATGAGGAAAGAATTATATATCTCTATCGCATTTAGTATTCCACTTCTTTGGGCGATGTTTGGACACCTACAGTGGTTTGATTTTATTTATATTCCTGAATTATTCAAAGATGGAATATTTCAATTAGTAATATCAGGTGTAGTTCAATTTTATGTTGGTAAGAGATTCTATTTAGGAGCTTACTATAGTATTAGAAAGAAAGTACTTGGTATGGATATATTAGTAGTATTAGGTACTACTAGTGCATATCTATACAGTATGTATTTATTATCTGTACATCTATTTGTGGAAACACAAATGCATCCTATTTACTATTTTGAAATAAGTGCATTAATAATTACAATGGTATTAATTGGTAATTATATTGAACATATTGCTAAAGAAAGAACTACAGATGCACTAGTAGAACTTATTAACTTAGGTGCTAAAGAAGCAAGAGTACTAAAAGACGGAATTGAAATAATGGTAGATATCGACGAAGTATTTCTAGGTGATCATATTGTTGTTTTAGCAAATGAGAAGATTCCACTAGATGGAATTGTAGTTAGTGGAAAGAGTTATATTGATGAATCAATGATAACTGGGGAAAGTATCCCAGTTAAAAAAGAAAAAAACTCAGAAGTTATAGGAGCAACTATTAACTTAAGAGAAAAAATAATTATTAAGGCTACTAAAATAGGTAGTGATACCTTATTAAGCCAAATAATATCTACGGTAGAAGAAGCCAGTGCAGCAAAACCTCCTATCCAAAGAACTGCAGATGTAATTGCTTCATATTTTGTACCACTAGTTGTATCGATAGCTATAATAAACTTCATTATTCAATTTGCTGCATTAGGCTTTGATTTTAATATCGCATTTGAAAGAACAGTAGCTATATTAGTAATTAGTTGTCCATGTGCTTTAGGGCTCGCAACACCTACTAGTATTTTAGTAGGTAACTCTAAAGCAGCTCAAAACCATATACTATATAAAGGAGGAGAGTTCTTCGAACTAGCCAACAAGATAGAAGCTATTGCCTTTGATAAAACAGGAACACTTACAATAGGAAAACCTGTTGTTACTAACTTCACAGGTAATAGTGAAGTATTAGATATGGTTTATAGTGTAGAGAAGGAATCAACTCATCCAATTAGTATTGCTGTTAAAGAATATGGAGAAGAATTAAATGCTAATATTTTAGAAGTAACTGATTTTGAAGTGTTAGAAGGAAAAGGAATCAAAGCATTAATTAATGATAAAACAATCTATATTGGATCCCTTAAGATATTAGACGATTTAGAGATTAAATATGAAGAGTATAAACACGAATATAATAAACTACTTAGTGAAGCTAAAACAACTAACTTCGTTGTAGTAGATAACTCTGTAGTTGCTTTATATGCTGTAAGAGATGAAATAAAAGATACATCAAAATCAGTAATCAAAGAAATGAAAAATAGAGGTCTAGAGCCGTATATGATTACTGGAGATAATCAAATAGTCGCAGACACTATTGCGAAAGAATTAGGAATAGATAATGTATATGCTAGTGTGTTACCTCATGAAAAAGCACAAATAGTAGATGAAATTCAAAAATCAGGAAAAGTAGTTGCTTTTGTTGGTGACGGAATAAATGATGCTCCTGCTTTAAAACTTGCAGATGTAGGTTTTGCAATGGGACATGGAACAGATATCGCAATTGATTCATCAGACGTTACATTAATGAGTTATGATTTAGGATTAGTTATTAAAGCAATAGATATGTCAAAAGCAACACTTAGAAATATCTATCAAAACTTCTTTTGGGCTTTCTCTTATAATCTAATTGCTATCCCTTTGGCAGCAACTGGTAAATTAGATATGGTTGTAGCCGCAGCTGCAATGGCTTTTTCATCAATAATGGTTGTCTTAAATGCATTAAGACTTAAAGGATATAAATTACCTGAATTCGAAAGTGAAGGAGGTGTAACAGTGAAAGTTAAAGTTGTAAACATGACATGTGAACATTGTGAAATGACGATCAGAAAAGCACTAAATGAAAATGGATTTGATGATGTAAAAATAGATTTAACTTCAAAAACAGTAGAAGTAGATATTAAAGATAAATCAGAAAAACAAGTAATTGAAATAATAGAATCAAAAGGATATGATGTTGCACTTTAAAAGAGGATTGTGAAATCCTCTTTTCATTTTTCTTCTTTTATTGTTGATTTTACAAAATGACTTTGCTATAATGAAATAGCGCTAAAGAGAGTAAGGACTAATAGTCGCAATGTCGGAGGGGTAGCGAAGAGGCTAAACGCGACAGACTGTAACTCTGTTCCTTAGGGTTCGGCGGTTCGAATCCGTCCCCCTCCACCATTTATCTAGGGGTGTGGTGTCAATGGTAGCACACCGGTCTCCAACACCGTTAGTACGGGTTCAAATCCTGTCACCCCTGCCATCTTACAGAGTAAAGAAGCCTTTTTTTGGCTTCTTTTTTACATATTTATTTCTAGATTCTTTTTGAAAAGACCGTTGTATATTGCAAGACCTTTGTACAAATAGTATAATTTTCATAGGAAAGGAATGTGAATATGAAACTAGTTGAATTTATTGGAAGTCATAAGGAACGTGTTTTTGTTAATCCTGAACTTGTAACACATGTGAAATCCTATAGCCAAACTTCTACATCTATCTTCTTTAATAATAGTAAAGCTGATGGAATCACTAGAATTGTGGTTACTGAAGTATTAGATGATGTAATTAATAAGTTAACTAACTAATACGGAAATACTCCTCATGGAGTGTTTCTTTGTTAATACGAATATACTCTTAAGTTGTTTTTAAGCCTGTATGTCCTATTATTTACTTTGATACTTCTCTATCTCTTTTCTTGTATACAAAAAGACTATGATATCTTAATTTTATCATAGTCTTTTTTATTATTTGCTTTTATTGTACAATAAATTTCTAGCTTCTTTTTCTATAAAATATATACAACCGTTGCCGCAATACATATTAGAATACCTAATATGATATATATAAATCTCAAGTATTTAGTCTTAATTGATAATTCAAGATATCCAGGGGTATCTCCCCTATGGTGGTCCTTTATGTTTTGCTCAGCAAGTGCTAAATTAACAACAGACGGATTGTTCCCTTTGAAATACAGATTATTTGGTCTTCGAATAATAAATAAAGCTGCGACACCATAAGATAAATCAATTATTCCTAGAAAGAACAAAGCATCAGTTAATGCATATTCTGAACTATTATTTGGATCAAATATTATTAAGAATAAAAATACGTTTATAACGAACGGAAGTAATATTCTAAATCCTAGTATTATCTTTTTAAACATTGTTATCCCTCATTTCTGATTAGATTTCTTTTTAAGTTTTCTTGGAGCTGCCATTAAGATAAGTACAATCCATCCACAGATTGTAAAGTATCCAGTATGCCATATTACGAATCCAATTCCACCCCATGCTTCATAATCTCTTGTTGGATTAACTATTAGTAATGAATCAACGAATGCTTGAAAACTAAATGTGATAGCAACATCTGGGTTAGCTGTAGTAACTTGGTTAATAGCAGCTGGCCAGTATTCAATTGGCAAATGATAAAATAATGAGTATACAACATATCCGACTGAGAATGCAGCTAAGATAGTTACCATCATTTTATATAATATATATTGTTCTTTATTTTCTTTGATTGAGTATACTCTTTTAAATTGCATTAATATTAGAGGAGTAATTAATAAGAAACCAATACCCCATAATGTCTCTTCTATTGCGAAAAGTATTCTAAATTTAAATATTAGTCCTCCATAAGCTAACGGCTGAGCTATGATGATTAATATTGGTAATAACATAGGTGCCTTTGTCTCTAAGAAATTCAAAAATTTATTTTCTTTATGAGAATCAGGTATAGGTATTTCTTTATTGAATTGTAGTAACCCATTCATAATAAGTAATGCGAATGATATTTCAGCAGTACAAGCTAGGGATCTTATTAATAAAGAACTATTAAGAAGTGTATCAAACCAAGCTAACTGTGTTAAATATCTTGAAACAAAAATTGATCTGTAAAGAGCTACAGATAAAAATAGTATTCCGTTAACCGCAACTATATAACGATAATTCATTTTACTTCCAGTATTTGATTTATGAGTTTTAACGAAAATATATATTCCAATACTAATATTAATTAAACTTATTATTACAACGCTAAACCACCACTCGGATGCCCATGTCCATTCCATATAAACCTTGTATAATTAATTTGTATTAAATTAACTATAACTTCCTTTCTTTTTAAGTCTTTATATAATCTCCTATAATGAAGTTGCAAACGTTGTGGAGTGTGTCATGTTTTACCTAGAATTCTAGTTTCTTTTAGTTAAAGAACTTGTTATATGCTTCCTTTGCTTCATTTTCCCATACTCTAGGATTTTTATCGTATTTATTTAGTGATCTATTTAGATTATATAATTCAGATAAAGCTTTTTTTATTGTGCTTTTTTCACCTTCTGTATATCTATCATAATTATCTAATAAATCTTCAATAATCTTCTTGTATCCAATAACTACATTCTTTTTATCTTCTGACATGTAATCTTCCTTTCTTACTCTGTTTGTTCTGTCAATAAAGGAATAAGGTACAATCCATTTATTGATCCGTTATTTAGTAATGTGGCTATAGGTGTGTTAATACCGTCTAGTCGCATAAATAATATATTGTCTTTTAAGCAACCAGTTGCATTATAGGTATATGTTTTACCATTGATAATAAAAGTTTCACTTCCAAATTGATCACACTCACCACCTGCGTATGCATATACAACTTTTCTGTTGATGTAAAAATCAAGCCAATAATAATCAGCTTCATCTGATGAGATTTCTTCAGGATTACGATCTAGTTGATCTAATTCCGGTATAAGAGAATCTAAGGTTATCAATCCTTGATTTAAGGCATCACCTAAATAGATGTATTCTTCAATACCGTGCATTATGAAAAATGTCATATCTGCTGCACAGCCTTTAAAACTATAACCGTAGTTATAAAGTTTTCCACTATAAAAGACATCCTCATAGTAGGAATTACAGAATAATCCTGTATGTTCTTTTTGATATATATAATATCCATCAACAGGTTCATCGCTAATAATATTATATGTGCTTGATTTACATGCACTAAGTAAAAAAACAAATAGGAATGAGATTAGTATTTTTTTCATTATACTTCCTCCTTACACTATTAGTATAACTCGTTAACAAAAAAAGAAGAAGTAATTTTCGGTAGACATCATTAGTAAAATAATATTTAAGTTCTGTTAAATTCGTTTTCAATCAGTTCTCTTATAAGCTTTGAATGATCTCTTACATCTAATTTGATTCTTAAGTATTCGAGCTTTTCAAGTTCCTTTCGACTAAGCCTAATACATAATGTATTACTTTTGTTATACACTTTTTTATTATCTTTCATAAGACCAACTCCTTATATATAAGCATTATATCATAATTACTTAGTATTTTGTAATACAATTGAAATATATAATAATTATCAATTATTACTAAGCATTTTACATTGTAGTATATACGACTGTATAATTAAGATGTAGAGATAGATTATTAAGGGGTGATTTATTGTGAAAGACTTAAAAATAGTTAGTGCTAAAGAAATGAGATACATGGATGAGTTCACTTGTACACAGTTACAAATATGTTCAATAGAACTAATGGAAAGAGCAGGTTCTTTTATCTATTTAAGTATCATAGAAGATATTGGATTAGAAAAAGAAACTGATAAAATTACCATTGTTTCTGGAGTCGGAAACAATGGTGGAGATGGACTTGTAGTTGGTCTTCATTTATTAGAAAACTATTTCAATGTTCAGTTCGTTATTGTGGGTAGTCTAGATAACCAATCAGAAGAATCAAAAGAGATGTTAAAAAGAGTTCTAAATCTTAAAGGTAATGTCTTCTTTATTAATGATCATAAAGACATACCTAAACTATCAATAATATTTAGAAAAACATCATTCTTAATTGATGCTTTATTTGGTATTGGATTAACTCGTGATGTAGAAGGAATATATCTAGATGTTATCAAACTAATAAACAAGAGCAATGCTCATGTTTGTAGTATTGATATCCCCTCAGGTATTAAAACAAATAATGGAGTAGTCGCAGGTGCTGCAGTAGTCGCAGATTATACATTGATTGTTCAAAACTACAAGATAGGTAATCTATTAAATGACGCAATGGATTATCATGGTGAATCAATCTTACTGGATATAGGTATTCTAAGTGTGGTATCTAGTACTAGAAGATTCTTACTTCAAGAAGTTGAATATATTAATACATTACCTAAAAGATTAAACAATACTCATAAATATCATTATGGAAATATCCTAACAATAGGAGGAAGTAATGGAACAATGGGAGCACCTGTTCTTGCATCTTATGCTGCACTGAAAAGTGGAGCAGGATTATCTTCTATTGCATATAATAATAAGTATCTTCAAAATGTAATGAATATCTATCCTGAAGTAATGTCAAAGACATATAAAAAGGTAGATGAATTACTTGAGTATACATTTAAGAAAAATGTTATTATCTTCGGACCTGGCCTTGGAAGAAATGATGATATTAACTACGAAATACTTCAGGAGTTATTACATCTAGATGTTCCATTAGTGATTGATGCTGATGGAGTATATTATCTAAAATCTCTTTTAGGAGAAATCACTAAAGGAAAGAATATTATTATTACTCCACACTATGGAGAACTAGCAATGCTTTTAGATATTGATTCTTTAGAAGTAAAAGAAGATCCATTAAAATATGTTAAACAGTTAATTGATAAATATGAATTAACTGTAGTATTAAAAGGACCTTGTACAGTAATAGGAAATAAGAATGCAATGTACTTCAGTAACTTAGGTAATCCTGGAATGGCAACCGCTGGAAGCGGTGATGTTTTATCAGGCATTATCGCTAGTATGATTGGTAAAGGACATAAGATATTTGAAGCATGTAAAATTGCTGTATTGATTCATTCACTTGCTGGAGAATATGGTAAGAATGCAGTTGGTGAAGAATCTCTTATAGCTACTGATATTATTAGATTTATACCGACAGTATTAAAAGAATTTAAAAAAGAATAAAATAAGAAAGAAGTGATATTATGAAAAATATTTATGCAATGATTGGAGTAACAATAGTATTCATTGTAATTAGTATGGACTTCTTGTTTGAGACTAATATATTTATAGACTTATTGTTAGTTATCATATACTTAATTCTTGTAGCTAGAGCTGCTCTTAAATTAGAAACTAATGTTGAAGTAATAGATAAACAACATATTCTAAGAGAGAAAAAAACAGCTTATTTTGCCCCGCTTATATTTTTATTCTTTTTGAGTTTTTCAATAAGTGTAGGACTTATTATGATTATTATAAATGCACTTGTTGTAATACTATTATATGGTTATGTTTTAGTTTCAGTTTCAAGAAACAAAATTATTGTTACTGAAGAAACTATCATCGCAGAGTATCTAAATGGAAAAAGTACTAAAATGAATTGGCGTGATATTTCAAAAGTAGACTTCAACTGGGTTTATAATTTGATAGTATTTAGCAATAACGAAGGCGCTGAAATTAAACTAGATATTAGTCTAAAAGATTTCTTACTTATCATCAATATGATTAAGTTAAATTTATTAAAAGATGACTACGAAGAAGCATTCAGAAAATTAAGAAATTATAACAATATTTTCTTAATGAAGTCAAATAATATTCATTTAAAATAAAAAATAGGTTATAATTACATTAACGTATAAAACATAAAGGAGAATACAAATGAGCGATGAAACAAAAAAAATAGCAATATTGATCGACGCAGATAACGTTGAACATAGACATATTGAAAATATTATGACTAAAGTAACAAGTTATGGTAACCCTGTGATTAGAAGAATTTATGGAGACTGGGGTAGTCCACTACTTAAGAACTGGAGAGAGATAATGAAAGAACTTGCTTTTGTAGAAGTTCAAGTGTCTCCTAACTCTAAATATAAGAACGCTACAGATATATCTTTAGTAATAGATGCTATGGATATATTAACTGAAAGAAATATCGATATGTATTGTATTATATCTAGTGATAGTGATTATACAAAATTATCACTAAGACTAAAAGAATCAAACAAAACCGTTATTGGATTTGGAGATAAAAATAAATCCAATAAAGCATTTGTTAATTCATGTGATGAGTATATATACTACGATACTCTATCTACAAAATATAAAGATATTGATGAAACTAAAATAACTAAAAAATACACAAAGTCAAAACTTAGAAAAGAAACAAAATTACTTAGAATCTTAAGAAATATTATTGAGGAATTATCAAATGATGGGGACATGAAAATTAACTTAGGTGAAGTTAAAAAAAGAGTTGTAAGTATCCAACCAGATTTTGATACCCTTAACTACGGATATGAAAAATTTTCAGATATGATTTATGCATTTGATTACTGGGTACTTGATGATAGAAAATACAATATATTGAAGATAAAGAAATAAGGAGGAATATATAATGATTGATTTTGAAAACATGAAATATATCAAGATGAGAGAAGATGAAAAATACAGTAAAAAAGTAGTTGATTTAATTGTTCAAGGTGAAGAGGTTCTTGGATCTTACAAAGCTGTAAGAGATGGAGTAGTATTTACAACTAAAAGAATAATCATTATTAATGTCCAAGGATTCACTGGTAAGAAAACAGATTATACTAGTTTACCTTATGCTAAGTTTAATGCTTATTCAATCGAATCTTCAGGAGTATTTGATATGGATGCTGAGCTAAATATTTATATAAGTGGAATGGGAATGTTGAAGTTCGAATTTAGAGGTAGAAGTGATATTAGAGAAATATCAAGATTTATTTCTCAAGCAATAATCTAATTAAAATATAAAACATCTCTCAAGATGTTTTTTATTTCTTAACTAAGGGTTTTAGAGTATAATACATTTAAGGAGTGGTTTTATGAAACCTAGCATCAGAAAAATTATTAAATACGATTATTTTTCATCTTTACTTTTTATCATTTCATTAGTACTAACTATATTGTTAATTGCGATTATTTTAGTTGATACATCATTGTTATCAACGATAGTTCCGATAGTATCAGTAAGTTATATATTACTGGGATTAAAAGTATACTTTACAAGAAAAGAAGTTTACCGATTAAAAGATTCAAAAATTACAGGACAGGTTCATAAAATTGATAAAAATAACGGAACATTTTATATCGTTATAAATTACGAAGTAAACACTAGAACCCTAGGAAGAAGATTCCCAATTCTAGCTGGTCCAGTTTTAAGAACTAAACTAAGAAAACTAAAAGAAGTTACTTTATTAGTAGATATGGATAAACCTAAAAAAGTCTATATTGAAAGTTTCTACTACTAGTAACAAACAAGGACTTCTAGTAGTCCTTGTTTTTATAAGAATATCTGAGGTGTAAATGTGAAAATACTAACATTAAATCTACATTGTTTCGCTGAAGAAACAATAAAAGAAAATCAATTATTAATTGTTGAAACTATTATCAAAGAAGACATTGATATCATCTTTTTACAAGAAGTTGCTCAAAGTGAAAATTTAGATATTATGTTTGATGATATCAAAAAAGATAACTACGGATACAAGTTAAAAACGTTATTAGAAGAATCTGGATATAATTACTTTTTTCACTATAAGATAGGCAACTTATCTTTTAATAAATATGATGAAGGGCTTGCGATACTATCTAAAACATTACTCTTTGATCAAACTCATTTCTTTGTATCTAAGAAAGTAGAATATAAGAACTGGAATACAAGAGTTATTGTTAGTGCTAAAACCATAGTAAATGATAAAGTTTTAACATTAACTAGTACCCATTTTGGATGGAGTGATGGTTATGAAGTATTTGAAGACCAAGTTGGCAAAGTATTAGATAACCTTAAGTGTGAAGAGATAAATATTATTGCTGGGGATTATAATGTAAAAGCTGGGAGTAAAGAATATAATTATGTAATTAATAAAGGTTATATTGATCTCTTTTATAATGGAGAAGAAGAGTACTTTGATATATCTACTCATATTGATGATATGGATATACAAGTAGGTTCAAATAGAATAGACTATATAATGAGTAATACTCATTTTGCGGTATCTAATAGAAAGATACTGTTTAAAGATAAAAAGGTATCAGATCACTTTGGGGTGATGATTGAAATAGTTGTATAATAAAGAGCTAATAAATTTAGGAGTAAACTACTTTATTGTTACTCCCATATATTGTTTACGAATAAACGAAAAAATCATTGGAGAGGAAATTATGAGCTTTAACGATAAAGTTCTATTATCACAAAAAAGGGATCATCTAATAATTAAATAAAAGGAGTTGAAATAGATGGTAGAAAGAAATAAAATTCATAAGCTAGATATCCAATTAAGATATTCAGACTCAGATCAAATGGGAGTAATATATCATGCTAATTACTTCTCGTTTTTTGAACAAGGAAGAACTGCTTTCTTAAAAGAATTAGGTTTTGATTACTACAAAGTTGAAGAAGATGGAATCATCTTTCCAGTAAGAGATGTTAGTTGTACATATCTTAAAGCAATTAGATTTGGGGAGAATATTAATGTATCTACTAAACTTCATAAACTATCAAAAATTAAGATTACTTACTATCATGAAATCCATGATGACTTAGGTGAGTTAAAAGCAACTGGATATACAACAGTTATTAGTGTTGATAAAAATACTTTTAACATTATCAAAATGGATGAAAGATTAAAAGATATCTATATTAAGTACTCAAAATTACTATGATAGGCTCATGAATTTGAGCCTTTTTTATTTTATGAGCACTTTAGCGCTTCAGTGATGTGAAGCGCTAAACCAGGCCGTTTATATCTAATAATTCCTTTTGTTTTATTTTATTTTAGGATATAATTAAAGTAACTAAAAGTTTGGAGATGTTAATATGATTATTTTAGATGGTAATAGTTTGAATCTAGAGAGCTTTATTCAAGTAGCTAGGTTTAAGGAAATAGTTAAGATAAGTGATGAAAGTAAAGAACTTGTTTTAAAAGCTAGAAGCTTTGTAAATGAGGTAGTCGAGAGTGAAAGAATTGTGTATGGTATTAATACAGGATTTGGGAAACTGTCAGATGTGCCTATAAAAAAAGAAAATGTTGGAGTACTTCAAAAGAACTTATTGATGAGTCATGCTTGTGGAGTAGGATCTCCTTTAAGTGATGAAATTGTTAGGGGTATGATGCTTCTAAGAGTTAATGCATTAATTAAAGGGTACAGTGGTGTAACACTTGAAACTTTAGAAAAATTAATTGAGATGTTGAATAAAGATGTAACTCCAGTTATATTTGAAAAAGGTAGTCTTGGAGCTAGTGGAGATTTAGCACCGTTGTCTCATATGAGTTTACCAATTATTGGACTTGGAGAAGTTTATTATAAAGATAGAAGAATGGAAACAATGGATGCTTTTATGAAAGCAGGAATTTTACCAATAGATAAACTAAAAGCAAAAGAAGGACTAAGTTTAATTAATGGAACTCAAGCAATGACAAGTATTGGATCAGTTGCATTATATGATGCGTTAAAGCTATCTAAATTATCTAACATTGCTTTATCATTAACTATGGAATCACTTAACGGAATCATCGATGCTTTTGATGAAAGAGTTCATCTTTTAAGAGGACATGCTGGACAAATAAAATCAGCTAAAGAAGTTAGACAGTATTTAGAAGGAAGTAAGAATATATCAAAGCAAGGAGAACTCAGAACTCAAGATGCTTATTCAATTAGATGTGCACCTCAAGTTCATGGAGCAACACTTGATGCTCTTAGTTATATTAAAGAAAAAATTGAAATAGAAATGAATGCTGTGACAGATAACCCGATTATTTTTCCAAATGATGGAATTACAATTAGTGCTGGTAATTTTCATGGACAACCACTTGCCATGCCTTTTGATTATTTAGGAATAGCTATTAGTGAGATGGCAAACATCTCTGAAAGAAGATTAGAAAGAATGGTTAATCCTGCATTATCAAATGGACTACCTGCTTTCTTGATTAATGGTTCTGGAATGAATTCAGGATTTATGATTGTTCAATATAGCGCAGCTTCATTAGTTAGTGAGAATAAAGTATTAGCTCATCCTGCTAGTGTTGATAGTATTCCATCAAGTGCAAACCAAGAAGACCATGTTTCAATGGGAACTATTGCTGCTAGAAAAGCATATGAAATATTAAAGAATTCTCGTCAAGTAATTGCGATGGAAATATTTACTGCTTGTCAAGCAATAGATTTAAGAGGGAATCTTGAGCTTGGTAAAATGACAAAAAAAGCTTATAATAAAATTAGAGAATATGTCCCATTTATTAAGAGTGATGAAATCATGTATCCACACATTCATACTGTTAATGATTTACTAGAAAGCAGTGAATTATATGACTACATCTTTGAGGAGGAAAAGTAATGAATCCTAAAGTTAATTTTACATTAAAAGATATTTTTAACGAGCTTCCATCTTATCCTAAATTTAAAGAAGGAATAAGAAGAGCTCCTAAAAGAGAGTTTACATTAAGTGTTGATGAAACAAAGATTGCTTTAAAAAATGCACTTAGATATGTACCAGAGGAATGGCATGAAATAGTTGCACCTGAATTCTTAGAAGAATTACTTTCTAAAGGTAGAATTTATGGATATCGATTTAGACCAAGTAATCCAATAAGTGGATTACCAATTAATGAATATAAAGGAAACATTATTGAAGGGAAAGCATTTCAAGTTATGATTGAAAATAACTTGAATTTAGACATAGCTCTTTATCCATATGAACTAGTTACATATGGTGAAACAGGAAGAGTATTTCAAAACTGGATGCAGTATCAATTAACTAAGAAATATTTAGAAGAGATGAATGATACTCAAACATTAGTTATGGCATCTGGACATCCGCTTGGATTATTTGAATCACCAATTAATGCTCCTAGAGTTATTATTACAAATGGACTAATGATTGGGTTATTTGATGATATAGATAACTGGAATAGAGCTGCTCAACTTGGAGTAGCAAATTATGGACAAATGACGGCTGGTGGATGGATGTATATCGGTCCTCAAGGAATTGTACATGGAACATATTCTACATTACTAAATGCTGGTAGAAGCAAATTAGGAATTCCTGAAAAAGAGAATTTAGCTGGGAAACTATTTGTAACATCAGGTCTTGGTGGAATGAGTGGAGCACAAGGAAAAGCAGTTGAAATAAGTGGTGGAGTTGGAATAATAGCGGAGGTTGATTATTCTAGAATTGAAACAAGATTTAAGCAAGGATGGGTTAGCTTTGTAGCTAACACTCCTAAAGAAGCATTTGATAAAGCTTATGTTTATCTTGATAAAAAAGAGCCACTCGCAATTGCATATAATGGGAACATTGTTGATATCTTAGAATATGCTATTAAGCATAATATTAATATTGATTTATTGAGTGATCAAACAAGTTGTCACGCAGTATATGATGGTGGATATTGCCCTGTAGGAATTACATTTGAAGAAAGAACTAAATTACTTAAAACAGATAAAGATGAGTTTAAGAAATTAGTTGATGAAGGATTAATTAGACACTATCAAGCTATTAAAAAAATAAGCGAAAAAGGAACTTACTTTTTCGATTATGGAAATAGTTTTATGAAAGCAATCTATGATGCTGGAGTTTTAGAAATATGTAAGAATGGAAGTAATGATTTAGATGGATTTATTTGGCCAAGTTATGTTGAAGATATAATGGGACCTCTATTATTTGATTACGGATATGGTCCATTCAGATGGATTTGTTTAAGTGGTAAAGATGAAGACCTAAGAAAAACAGATATTGTCGCAATGGAGTCTATTGATAAAGATAGAAGATTCCAAGATTTAGATAACTACAATTGGATTAAAGATGCAGAAAAAAATAAATTAGTTGTTGGAACTAAAGCTCGTATTTTATATCAAGATGCATATGGAAGATTAAAGATAGCTTTAAAGTTTAATGAGATGGTAAGAGAAAAATTAGTTGGACCAATAATGTTAGGAAGAGATCACCATGATACTGGTGGAACTGATTCTCCATTTAGAGAAACAGCTAACATAAAAGATGGTTCAAATATCATGGCTGATATGGCAACTCATGTAGCATTTGGAAATGCATCACGAGGTATGAGTTTAGTCTCACTTCATAACGGTGGTGGAGTTGGAATCGGTAAAGCAATTAATGGTGGATACGGTATGGTACTTGATGGAAGTAAAAGAGTTGATGAAATACTTCAATCAGCAATGTTATTTGATGTTATGGGAGGAGTATCTAGAAGAGCTTGGGCAAGAAATGAAAATGCAATTTCTACAAGTAAGAATTATAATGATTTAGATAACAATTCTCATATTACAATTCCTTATTTAACAGATGATGCTTTATTAGAAAATTTAGTAAATTCAAAATATAAAAAAGGTGGATTATAATATGCCAAAAATAGTACAATGTGTTCCTAACTTTTCTGAGGGGAGAGATTTAGATAAGGTCGAAGAGATAGTTAGTGTTTTGAAAAATATAAAAGGATTTAATTTAGTAAGTTATGAACCAGATGCTGATTACAATAGAACAGTGGTTACATTACTTGGAGATCCAATAAAAATTATCGAAGCTGTAGTTGAATTTACTGGTAAAGTGTTAGAACTTGTTGATATGAATTTCCAATCAGGAGAGCATCCAAGAATGGGAGCTGTTGATGTAATTCCATTTATTCCAATTGAGGATGTTACAATGGAAGAGTGTGTTGAATATGCAAATGATATAGCTAAGAAGATTAATGATAAATATGCTATTCCAATCTTCTTATATGCTGAGGCAGCAACTAAGAAAGATAGAATAAGATTGCCTAACATTCGCAAAGGTGAATTCGAAGGAATGAAAGAAAAAATAAAAGAAGAAAGATGGTATCCTGATTGTGGAATTCCAGTAATGCATCCTACTTTTGGAGTTATTGGAGTTGGAGCAAGAATTCCTTTAATTGCATACAATATTGATTTAGATACTAAGGACACGAAAGTAGCATCTAATATTGCAAAAGCTATTCGTGGATCTAGTGGTGGATTTAAACATATTCAAGCAGGTCCTGTCTACTTAGATAATAGAGGACATGTTCAAGTTACAATGAATATATTGAACTATAAAAAGAATCCTATCTACCGTATATTTGAAACAGTGAGAATGGAAGCTAAAAGATATCATGTTGAAGTTACTGCTTCAGAATTAGTTGGTCTATTACCAAAGGATTCTTTAGTAAGATCTTTAAGATATTATTTTAAAGTGAATAGTTTAGAGTTTGATAAAAATATGTCAGTTGACGATTTAACAAGTAACGCTATTAAGTATTTAAAATTTAGAGATTTTGATAAGTTTAAAATCATTGAAGCAAACATTTAGCAAAGGAGTGTTATTATGCATGCAGATTTAGTTATCTATAATATTGGAACATTACTTACTCCAAATCAAATTGCTCCTGTGAGGGGAAAAGATATGAAAAATGTATCTTCTCTTAACAATGCTTTCATCGTTGTTAAAGATGGATTAATTCTTGATGTAGGTACAGGAGACTATGATAAATATTTAAGTGATTTTACATTTATGCATGATGCAGAAAACAAATTAGTTGTTCCTGGATTAATTGATTCACATACTCATTTAGTTCATGGTGGATCTCGTGAAAATGAATTTAGTATGTTACGTGCAGGAGTTCCATATTTAGAGATTTTAAAACAAGGTGGAGGGATCCATTCAACTGTAAAATCAACTAGAGAATCTTCTTTTGATACCCTTTACAGTAAAGCATTAAATTCACTAAATAAAATGTTACTGTTTGGAGTAACAACAGTTGAAGCAAAAAGTGGGTACGGACTTAACTTAGAAACTGAAATAAAACAATTAGAAGTTGCTAAGAAATTAAATTTGAATCACCCAATTGAAATATTAAATACATATCTTGGTGCACATGCTGTCCCAAAGGAATTCAAGAATAACAAAGAAGGATATATTGAAACACTTGTTAAAAATATGAAGGAAATAAAGGAAAAAGATTTAGCTACATTTATTGATGTCTTTTGTGAAGATAGTGTCTTTAATAGAGAAGAATCAAAATTCATCTTAGAACAAGGTAAACTAGTAGGATTAATTCCTAAGATACACGCTGATGAAATAGTATCTCTTGGAGGAGCAAGTCTTGCAGTTGAATTAAATGCAAGTAGTGCTGATCATTTAATGGCAATAAGTGCTGAAGATATAATTAAGATATCTGAATCAGATGTGATTGCTAATTTACTTCCAAGTACTTCTTTTTATCTTAATAAAGAATATGCACCAGCTAGAAAATTAATTGACAATAATTGTGCTGTCTCAATATCAAGTGATTATAATCCTGGAAGTAGTCCAAGTGAGAATTTTCAATTTGTTATGCAACTTTGTGCAAACAAACTTAAAATGTCAACTTCTGAGATTTTAAATGCTTCAACAATTAATGCTGCTTATAACTTAGGAATAAGTGATAAAGTAGGATCTATTGAAATTGGAAAAGATGCAGATATTGTAATAATGGATTGTAAGAACTTAGATTACTTACTGTACCATTTTGGAATTAACCACACATTAGATGTATTTAAAAAAGGTGAAATAGTAGTTAGGAATAAAGTAATTCTATAGGAGGAATAAGTATGAAATTAATTAATTTAAATTTAGTAGAATTTAATGATGAGATTGATTCATCATCTCCCGCTCCCGGTGGAGGAAGTGTTAGTGCACTTGCTAGTAGTATCGGAGTTTCTTTATCAAGAATGGTAGGACATTTAACTGTCGGTAAGAAAAAATTTAAGGCACAGAGTGTTGAAGTACAAACTAAATTTAATAAGATTGAAGATGAGTTTTTACTTATAAAAAAAGAATTAATTCATTTAATTGACAAAGATACTGATGCATTTAATTTAATTATGAAAGCATTCAAATTACCTAAAGAAACAGTTGAGGATAAGCAACTTAGAAAGCAAAGTATTTTAGAAGGAACAATTGAAGCAATTAAGGTTCCATATGTTGTTGCTAGATTATCTTTAAGAGCACTTCAAAATATGGATTATATTTTAAAATATGGAAATAAGAATACTTTATCAGATATTGGCGTTAGTACTCTTATGCTTTATTCTGGACTTGAAGGAGCAATCTTAAATGTTAAGATTAATATTCCTGGATTAGATGATTCGGATATGATTAAGATGTATAGTAAGTCTATTGAGAAAATGTTAGAAGAAGCAAAAGAAATTAAAGATTTAGTTCTAGATAAAATTCATAGCAAACTATAAAAGTATCTAAATTTTACAAATAAAAAAAAGCTCGTTTTATGACGAGCTTTTTACTTAGCTAATTCATCATTAATTATATCTTTAACAAAAGGTTAATAGATTCCATATCCGTTTCCAACTCCAGTAGTTTATATATAACAGATACGAATCATCGTTTACCTTCTTTAACTGCTTTTCTTATTTTTCTTTCTGTTACTTGTTTACATACGCAAACAACTCCATCAAAATAAGCTTGTTCTTGCTTTTTCTTGATGTATAACCTTCTTTTATCCTTATTTATCACCTAATCTATAATATTTATTGTATAATGATTATATGTTAATTCAAATATAATGACAATTTTATTGAAGGAATGATTTTATGAATAAGTTTGCTTATGTAACATTTATAATAAGAAATGACTCTTATTTACCTGGAGCACTTATTTTTGCATATGCTCTAAGACTTCAAAAAACGGAAGCAGATTTAATATGTATTGTCTCTAATAATATTAGTGAACACGCAATTAGTACTTTAAAGTTTGTATATAATGATGTGATTATAATTGACGAAGTATATGTTCCTCATGATAGAAGACAAGAAAGACAAGATCGTCCTTTCTTATTCTCTAGATTTAATGCATTTAGATTAGGAGAAGATGGAGACCTAAATAAAAAGTATGAGAAGATAATAATTGCTGATTGCGACTTATTACCACTTCATGGTTATGATAAACTATTTAAACTAAATGCACCAGCAGGTATTATAAATGAGAAAAAAGAGTACTGCATGGAATATGATGAATCAGGTAAATATATTATTCCTGAATCAGTATATATCGATGGTACTTGGAACTGGCACAGAATCTATTCTGATGTTCCACATGGAACATTGATACCAAAGGAAATCACAGATAGAATCATTGAAGATAAACAAAATATGGGAGTTAATGCCTCTCTTTACCTGTTTAATCCATCGTTTGATTTTTATAACTCAATAATGGATGATTTAGATAAAGAAGACATTCAGAAGGAAATCAGTTTATACAACTGGCCGGAAATGCAATATATAACATTAAAGTTAAGTGGAAAATGGACTAACATTGATTTAAGATATTCTTCATTTAATGGATATCCTGATATTGAATATCTAAAAGGAATTCATTTTGCTGGATTAAAACCTTGGAATATAAAAAATACTTCTATCAAATCCTTTGGAAGATTCGATGATTATAAATTATGGTATTATACGTTTATAAAAATGTGCGAGGAGATTGATGGGATACTAGAAAATAGAAAAATTAAAAAACTATATAACAAAATTATCATATTGACAGATGATAAGAAGTATCAATTTTATAAAACATATATACCTCATTTGTCTCATTTTTTTGAATAAAAAATCTAATTTATTAGATTTTTTTTATTTTTTATTAATTACCTTGACAGACAGAGTAATATTTGCTAAATTAGTATGTGTGATAGAGTAATGTGAAAGGAATGATTTTTTATGAGAAAAAGTACATTAGGAGAATTAATTGCAAACGCAGTTTCTCATGGTATTGGAGTTGGATTAGCAATTGCTGGATTAGTGTTACTTCTTATTAAAGCTAACACTACAATTGAAATTTTTTCAAGTTTGGCATATGGAGTATCAATGATTATATTATATTTATCAAGTACAATGTTACACTCTTTTCCTGATAAAATGGTAAGAGTGAAAAATGTATTTAGAAGATTTGATCACTCTAGTATATTTTTATTAATTGCTGGGACATACACACCTTTCTTAGTTTTATTAGTTGGAACTACTGAAGCATATATCTTATTAATTGGATTATGGATTTTAACACTTCTAGGTATAATTTTTAAATCTATTTGGGGTGAAAAATTCATGGGAGTATCACTTGTTATATATTTGTTGATGGGATGGAGTTTTATACTTGTTTCAAAAGATATATATTCACAAATGGGTAACGAACTTGTTTTTTTAGTAATCGGGGGATTATTTTATACAGTTGGAGTAATATTCTTTATTTCTAAATTTAAGTATAGTCATTTAGTTTGGCATATATTTGTTTTAGGAGGAAGTTTATTTCACTTCATAGTTGTGTATGGGTACTTACTATAAAGGAGAGATATTATGGAAAAGTACGCATTAGTTATTGACAGCACGGTTTATTTTACGGATGAAGAAGTTAAGAAATATGACTTGAAGAAAGTTAGTTTGAATATTATTGACAAAGAAGAAACATTTAAAGAATTAGAAGTAACAACAGAGTTTGTCTATGATCGTTTAGATAATGGGCATATTTTAACTACAAGCCAACCATCTCCAGGAGAATTTTTAGATGCCTATGAGGAATTCTTTAAGATGGGATATGAGAAAATATTCGTTATTTGTTTAAGTAAACACATCAGTGGAACTTATCAATCAGCTACTATGGCTAGGAGTATGATGGATAATCCCGAATTGATTCATGTGTTTAATTCTAATTTTGCTGCCTTTGGAAGTGAGATGATTGCTTTAAGGGTTATTGATATGATTCAAAATAAATTAGAATTTGAAGACATAATTGTGAAAACTAATAAACTGATTGAAAATACAAATCTAATTTTCACTTTAGAAACTTTAGCTAGTTTAATTAGATCAGGAAGATTATCTCGTGCAAAAGCAGTAATCGGAACAGTATTAAGAATTAAACCACTGATTCAAATGGTTGAGGGTAAACTAGATTTTTTTAAATCAGCTCGAACTCATAAAAAGGTAATTGTTGAAATAGTAGAAAGAGTTAAAGAGACAACAAAAGGATTTAATTCAATATGTGTTAGAATCTTAGGCCATAACTCAAGAGAACAAGCAAAAGCTCTACAAGCAGAACTTGAAAAAGAATTTAAAAATATAAAAATATCTTACACTGAAAACTTAGGACCAATATTTTGTTTACATTTAGGGAAAAAAGGTTATGGTCTTTCTTGGTGTGGAGTATAAAATGGGAGATGTTAAAATGAAAAAATATGCAATTGTAATTGATAGTACAGTTTATTTAGAAGAAGAAATTATTAGAGATAATAACATAAGTATTGCATCATTAAATGTTGTTGAAAAAACTACATCACATCGTGAAGTAGATGTGGACAATGATTTCATTTTTGCTAAACAAGCAAAAGGAGTAAAACTAACAACAAGCCAACCAGCTCCAGGAGAATTTCTGGAAATATATGAAAAAAGATTAGCTGAAGGTTATGAGAAAGTATTTTGTGTTTTACTATCTAGTGAAATCAGTGGAACATTTCAATCTGCAGAATTAGCAAAGAATATGTTAGATGATCCTTCCAAAGTCTATCTATTTAATACAAAACTTGCAGCTTACGGAAGTGCAATGATTGCTGTAGAGTTGATAGATATGATTAATGAAGGTAAAACTGCTGAAGAAATAATCAAGCGTATTGATGGGATTTTAGAAACTTCAGGACAAATGTTCACAGTTGAACATTTATTCTCATTAGCTAGAGGCGGAAGATTATCTATGACTTCAGCAGCTCTTGGTACTGTACTGAAAGTAAAACCAATTATTAAGATAGTTGAAGGTAAACTTGAACTAGTTCATAAAGAAAGAACATATGCAAAAGTACACAAATATATCTTAAATACTATTAATGAAACATCTGGAGAATATGATAAGATTACATTTAGAATATGTAATACACATACTAAGGAAAGTGCTGCAAAGCTTGAAGCAGTAATCGTTGAGAATTTTCCAAATTCAAAAATTACAACTATTGATTTCTTAGGTCCTGTATTTAGTATTCATGTTGGGTACAAAGGTTACGGATTAAGTTGGTTCACTGAATAATAAAAAAAATCACTTCATTGAAGTGATTTTTTTTGAGAGTTTTGTGGTAAAATAGTTTTAGGTGATTTAGATGGAAATATTTAATTATATTGAAAAGCAAATAAAAGAAAACAAAAAAGTAATTATTGGAATTGACGGACCAAGTGCTTCTGGAAAATCTACTTTAGGGAATATTTTAAAGGAGAAATATGGGGCACTGTTATTTCATACTGATAATTATTTTCTTTCACAAATTAGAAAAACAATTGATAGATTATCTGAAAGTGGAGGAAATGTTGATTACGAGAGAATCATTTCTGAGATAATGAATAATATTGATTCTCAAGAAATACAATCAAACTATTTTAATTGTAAAACAAACGAGTTAGAAGAAAGAGAAGCAATAAAGAATAAACAAGTAATTATTATAGAGGGAGTTTACTCTTTACATAAATTACTATTCCCTTACTATTCTTTATCAATTTACTTAGAGATTGAAAAAGATCTTCAAATGAGTCGTATATTAGCTAGGAATGGTGAAGATATGTTGAAGAGATGGGTTGAGGAATGGATTCCTCTAGAAAATAATTATTTTAAAAAAGAAGATTTAAAGAATAGAGTTGATTTAGTAATAGACTTAAATATTAAGAATTATTACTTTTTATCTTAATGGATATTTTTATCTTATTTGTGTTATAATTTTGACAGAATATTGAGTTGCTGAGGTGATACTATGTTGTATTTTGATTTTATAAATCCATATATTGTTTATATATTCTTTTTTTCATTAACTGTTTTTTCTATTTATGCAATTTTTAATTTTAAACCATTTATTTCAAAACATAAGAAAACAATATATATAGTTGTTTCTGTGTTACTTATTTGGACACAACTTGCTAGATATGTAGGAGTTATTTTTAGAGATGGATTCTTATTTACTGAAAATCTTCCATTTTTTATGTGTAGGTTGAGTGTCTTAGTTCTTTTGTTTTATACTTTGACAGGAAACAAAAAGGTTGAATCATTTTTATTTTACTGGGGAGCAACAGGGATTGCTGGAATTCTTTATCCAAATGGTCCGATGGAAAATATTGCAAATTTAACTGAAACATTTTATATTGATCATTTCTTACTAACAATTACTCCTTTCTTTTTATATGTATATGAAGGTTATAATCCTAGTAAAAAAGATATATTTATTATAACTGGAGTTATGGCAGTGCTTCTTTATGTCTTTATTCCAATTAATATATTAACAGGTTCAGATTATTTTTATTTAATAGATCAAAGTATTGTTGGAGATTTAATACCAGGATTATCTAGTTTTGGGTTTGCGACAATTCATTATACAATAGCATTAGTATTTTTTAGTCTTTACTATTGGATGTTTACGTTTATTAAGAAAAAGGAATTAGGTGAGTAATTTGAGAATAGGGTTATTTAGTGATGCATATTATCCAATCATTAGTGGAGTAACAATTTCAATAGACACTCTTTCAAAAGAGTTAATAAAGTTAGGACATGAGGTAATAATTATTACTAATGGGCATGAATTAGCTACTTTTTCAGAAAATGTTGTTAGGTTTGAAGGAACTAGACTTCCAATGAAGGGTATGAGAGAGTTTAGAATTGGAAAAGTAACTAGAAGAAAAGTGGATGAAATAGGGAAACTTAATCTTGATATAATTCATTGTCATACTGAATTTTCTATGGGTAGGCTTGGAAGAAAAGCAGCAAAGAAATTTGATATCCCAGTTGTTCACACGTATCACACAATGTATGAAGATTATATTCACTTTATTTCAAAAGTATTTAGATCACCTCTTAGATTATTATCTAAGATGTATAGTAAGAGTTTTGCTGATTCTGCTGATGAAGTAGTTTTTCCAACCGCAAAAGTGAAAAACGCATTTGATGGATATGGATATGAAAAAGCATCTCACGTTATTCCGACAGGTATCTATTTAGAAAGATTTAGAAGAATAAACTATAAACAGGAGTATTTTGAAGAATTAAGAAATAGATTAGGAATTAAAGAAGATGATTTTGTATTGCTTTTCTTAGGAAGAATGTCAAGAGAGAAAAGTGTTGAATCACTAATTATTGAATTTAAGAAAATAACAAAGACCAAAGATAATGTAAAATTATTACTTGTTGGTGGAGGACCTGATTTAAATCATTTTAAGGATTTAGCGTATGATTTGGGAGTTAGTGATAAATTAATTTGTACTGGAATGGTTCCTGTACAAGATGTTGGTCTTTATTATCAAATATCAGATTTATTTGTAAATTTTAGTATTACTGAAACTCAAGGATTAACTTATATTGAAGCATTGGCTTCTGGAGTTCCTCTATTAGTTAAATATGATGATAACCTTGAGGGAGTAATAAAACCTGGTGAAAATGGCTTTGCTTTTTGTGATGATTTAGATTTTGTACCATTATTTAATAAGATATATAATAATGAAAGTTTATTTAAACAAATTACTGAAAATTCAGGAAATGCATGTATTAATAAATTTAGTGCTGAAAATTATGCATTGAATATTTTAAAGATATATATAAGTTTACTAAAAGATAAGGAGTGATTCTATGAATTTTTTTAGTTTTGATTACAACCCTGGTTTAAAATTTGATATGTTTACTTCAATGCATCTAGTAATGTTTGTTGCATTTATTGGTGTAATGATTTTGTTTTTTCTTTTTAAAGATAAAATACACAACTCTAAAAATGAAAAATATTTTAGATATGGACTTGCTGCCATATTGCTAATTAACGAGATAATATTAATAATTATTGAAGTTGGTGCTGGTGAAGTGTATCTACCTTTCCATTTATGTTCAATAAGTTACTTGTTAACTATAGCTTTATTAATAACTAATAATGAAAAGATATTCGTGTTTGTATTTTTTACAGGAATTATTGGTGGAATTGTATCTTTTGCAATACCTGAGTTTGGTAACGGGGGATACGATAGATTTAGATTCTATGAATTCATTATTGCTCATTCAGCAATAATATATGTTCCAATTTATTATTTAACTACTTATAAATACCGTATTAATAAAAATAGGTTTATTAGAATAGTAATAATTACTAATATTTTAGCTTTCTCAATGCTTGGGATAAACTTTATCCTGCGAGCAACTAATATTGATCCTGAAGCTAATTATATGTTTACAATGGGTCCACCTCCTGAAGTAGAAGGAGTATTCGGAGTATTCCCATGGCATATACCAGTTTTTGAAGCGGTACTACTAGTAACTTTCTTTGTTACTTATTATTTTGGAGATAAGTATACTAAGAAACATATAAATTAGAAAATAAAAAAAGCATTTAACTTAAGAATGAAAAGTTAAATGCTTTTTGTTTAATCAATTGTGTCTTCAGTGTCCTCTTTAAAAATATCATATTGTAATACTATAAGGTTGTACATATAGTCATTTATAATTTGATGATATATTTCAACTAAATCATTTTCTAAAATTTCATAATCCTCTTCTATAAAATATTGTTCCGATAATGAGTCATAAGAATAATGCCTGCTTACAAAACTCATATCAGCAAATCTAACGATATTATCATCACTTAGCAAACTGTCTGTTCCAAAAGCTCTTTGATAATCAAAGTCAAGTCCAAATAGATTCGATACAGTAGGCATAACATCTATTGTTGACATATAGTTATAGATTGTTCCTTTTAATAATGGAGATTTTGAATAAATCATCATTGGAATATTATGAATATCCATATCATCTCCGTCTTCTTTCATATCATCGTATTCCCATATTTTATCTTTATCAATACCATAAGCATAATGATCTCCGAAGATCATTATAACCGTATCATTTATATGATTTGTTCTTTCAAGTTCTTCAAATAGGTAACCTATAGCTTTATCTAGTTCAATATTGGCAGATAAGTAGTAACGGATATCTTTATCTAATACAATATCATTATCTAGCTCATATTGTTCTACAATTCCAATATTTTTTACAGCTATTGGATGATCTTCATCATAACCAAAGTGCCCAGAAACAGTTACATAATTTACAAAGAAATTATCTGTTTCAATATAGTCAGGAATAGAAGCCTCCATCATTTCTAGGTCGCTTTGCCATTGATGTTCAAATATTAAACCACCTTCATAAGGTTCGTCGATTAATCCTAATTCATAAGCCCCACGATAGGAATCATATCCTAAAGTCTGTAAATGGAAATCTGAACGAGGATAGAAATAATCAATATAGTCGTGATATGAATAAGTATTGTAACCTTTCTGTGAAAACATCTTAGGCATAGTATATGGAAAAGTATTTTCAAGATAAGTATCCATGCTTAAAGTAACATTATTATCAGGATAAAATGATGTTTGAACTAAAAATTCAGAATCTGCGGTACTTCTGTAGTAAAGTGGTGAATAAAAGTTTTCAAAATAAGCATAATTAGTTTTGATATCATATAGATTTGGAGTTAATTCTTCATTAATCGCAAAAGTGTCTAAACTCTCAGCCATAATTAAAATGAAGTTTTGATTTCTAAAAATATTTGTATAAGTATTAGAGTAATGAGGTTCTTGATTTTCAAAGTAATCCTCAAGCA
The DNA here is from genome assembly GCA_029939945.1 of Candidatus Izemoplasma sp. Classification (GTDB taxonomy): domain Bacteria; phylum Bacillota_I; class Bacilli_A; order Izemoplasmatales; family Izemoplasmataceae; genus JAFGXW01. The sequence continues at coordinate 38,621 of JAOZRX010000006.1, forward strand.
AAACTTCATATTCTAATTCACTTAATGGATCAGTTCTAAAGATACTAAAGAAGTCCCGTTGAGTATAAGTTAATAACCCGAATTTCTTTAAAGCATCTTGAGAATTATACATATAAGTATATAAATCCATATCACTATATGTTACTGTGTCACTTAATTCCTGAACAGATTCATCAATCGTTTGGAGCGAAATAAAGAAAGTTAGAAACCCTAAAGATAAAACAAGTAATGGTTGTTTTAGGGTACAATATTCAACATTAAAGTTTATTATTTTATATCTAGAAAAAACATATAGAACCAAGACAGGTACTAAGTAGAACATATGAAAAAACCTAAATGCATATAAGTAATCATTAAAGAATGATAATCCCAAAGTAAAATCTCCAGCTACAGTTATTGAATAAAAACCTTCAACAAAAGAACTATAGATTTCTTGATTCAAATATAAGAAAGTAATTAAAACAATTAAAACAAAGGTAATCCTTTTAACAGTCTTTTCTTTAAAGAACATTATTAAGAACATTATTAAAATAGAATATGCCAAAGAGAAAATGACAGCACGAAGTAAATTGCTATCAAAAGAAATGGTTAAAACTCTAATTTTAAATAGTATCTCCAAATAGATAATAGAGAACAGAATAAATGTAAATAATATTATTGAATTGAATATTCTCTTTTTCATAAGTAATCACACCTTTACGTTATATCATTATACTAGATTTCAAAGATATTTCCAAGACTGAACTAAAAATAAATAAATATCAATTTAATTTTAAAATTATTAATAATTATGGTAGAATTAATCTGAAATATTGCTTGACAATTATTGTACAATTGTCTAGAATGTATATAGTCTCTTTTAAAAAAAGACTACACCATGGCGATTGTGGTGAAGTGGTTAACACTCCGGCTTGTGGCGCCGGCATTCGTGGGTTCGATTCCCATCAGTCGCCCCATTATTGGGCCATGGCCAAGTGGTTAAGGCACCGGACTTTGACTCCGGGATCGATAGTTCGACTCTATCTGGCCCAGCCATAATATTTGCGGGTGTGGCGGAACTGGCAGACGCGCTAGACTTAGGATCTAGTTCTTAGGAGTGCAGGTTCAATTCCTGTCACCCGCACCATATTGAAACTAAAGTAACTTAGGTTGCTTTTTTTATTCTTATTTTTCCAGATAATTCTTAAAAACGATACATACTTATTATAAAATTCTATTATTGCAAGTATTGATGCTGAAAAAGTTGAACAGGTATCCATTTTATTCTATAATTATAGTTTTTATTTTGAGACCTTTATAATGCTTTATTGTGATTTTTCTTGAAAAGGGTACTAATAAGGGTTAAAATATTCTTCGATAAGCAATATATTATATATATGAAAGAAGGCGACACAATTGAATATATTTTTACTAGGTAGCGAATCAGCAACAACATATGAGTCTTTACTTATTCTTGCATTTATTTTGATGCTTGGATTATTTGCCGGACGCTGGTTCGAAAAATTAAAACTTCCACATATTACAGGGTATATTTCTATGGGAGTTGTGCTTGGACTAGTTCTTACTTTGTTAGGAATTGGTAATCTAATTGATAATTTAGTCGTAATTTCAAGTATTGCCTTAGGATTTATAGCATATGGAATAGGTGCAGAATTGAGATTTAACAAATTGAAGAAAAGTGGAAAAGAAGTTGTTGTTATTACTTTTATACAAGCATTAATGGCTGCTTTATTTACATTATTTGGATTATTAGTCATTGGAGTTTCACTACCTATATCACTAATATTAGGGGCTATTGCTACTGCGACAGCTCCCGCACCAATCATGCTGTTAACACGTAAATTTCATTCAAGAGGAAAATTAACTGATATTTTATTACCTTTAGTTGGAATGGATGATGCAGTAGGTATTTTATTGTTTGGTATCATGTTATCAATTGCAAATTCTTTAGAAAAAGGTACTGGACTTTCAATTAAAGAAATGCTTGTAAGCCCAATGTTTGAAATAGTTAACTCAGTAATAGTTGGGCTTATAGTTGGATTTGCAGTTTCGGTGATTATAAATTTTGTGAATGATAGAGATTATCAAAAAGAAGAGATATTTTTAGGTATTTCGATATTTGCGGTATTTGTTACTGTAGCCCTTGCAAATATAGGAATTCATATTGGAAGTTTCCAAGTTCATTTGTCACCAATATTAACTCCAATGATTATGGGAGTTACAATAACGAATAGTATCTCAAAGGTTAGATCACATGATATGTCAATTGTAGTTGAAAAATTTACAAATCCAATTATGATAGTATTCTTTACGTTAGCTGGGGCGGAATTAATAGTAGCGTTTTCTTCTCATCAAAATGTGGATTACCTAAAAATAACTGGAATTACTGCAGTATACATTTTATCAAGAGCAACAGGTAAAATAATGGGTTCTTATCTTGGAGCAAGACTAATGCATTCTCATATTAATGTTAGAAAGTATTTAGGAATATGTTTATTACCTCAAGCAGGGGTTGCTCTTGGGATGGCTTATCAAGCAAGAACAGACTTTGGAGAAGACGGTGTTACAATTTTAATCGTTGTTTTAGTAGCAACTTTAGTCTATGAACTATTTGGACCTATTGGTGTTAAATATTCATTAACTAAATCAAATGAAATTAATAATTAAAAAATCAGTGAAGACTGGTTTTTTAATTATTATAAGGATTTTTCTTGCATTATTGTATTTCGAGGAGTAAAATATCATTCGGTAAGAAAACATGAACTTGATGTTTTCCATATGAAAGAAGATGTTATTATGAATTATTTTTTAACTGTAGGTGAACTAAATGCTTATCACAGCATAGTTGTACTAGGTGCAATAATATTGCTTGGATTATTTACTGGAAAATTAGTAGAAAAAATTAAAATACCTTATATTACAGGATATATTGTTGCCGGATTATTTGTAGGTGGCTTACTAGTATTATTTGGTGTGAAAGATATTATCCATAGCTTAGAAGTAGTTTCTTCTGTTGGGTTAGGATTTATCGCTTACGGAATTGGTAGAGAATTAGTTTTTTCTAGACTTAAAAAAACTGGTAAAGAAGTTATTGTAATTACTATAATGCAAGCTGTTGTAACTACAAGTATTGTATCTGTAGGACTAATATTATTAGGAGTTAGCCTCCCGATTTCTTTGATTTTTGGGGCTATCGCTACTGCAACTGAGCCTGCATCAATTATGTTGTTGACTAAAAAATTTAGAACTAAAGGTCCTTTAACAAAAACTTTGATACCTTTAGTTGGACTTGATGATGCTGTTGGTATTGTCATATTTGGGGTTTTATTATCAATTGCTAAATCTCTTGAAGCTGGTCTTCATCTTAGTTTTATTGAAATTGTAGAAGAACCTTTCTTTGAGTTATTATTCTCATTAGTTGTGGGAGTAGTATTTGGATTATTTGTGTCTTACATAATTAAATATATTAAATCAAAAAGCGAAGATAAATACGAAGCATTTTTAATAGTTAGTGTTTTTGCTGTCTTGGTAACAGTAGGACTTGCTAAAATGGGATTGCATATAGGAGATTTTCATATTCACTTATCACCGATTCTTACACCGATGATTACTGGTGTAACAGTTACAAATCTTATTTCAAAAGTTCAATCTCATGATGTGGAACTTTCTGTAGATAAATTTACACCACCAATATTAATTGCTTTCTTTACGATTGCGGGTGCTGAACTTGTTGTTGCGTTCTTCGGAGAAGCAGATGTTGTTATTAGCTTAGTATTATACTTAGCAGTAGGATATATTGTTTTAAGAATTATTGGTAAAATATTTGGTGCTTATTTGGGAGCGAGAATTATGCATTCTGTCGAACCTATTAGAAAGTATCTTGGAATTAGTTTATTACCACAAGCAGGAGTTGCGTTAGGAATGGCTTATCAAGCAAGAGTAGATTTTTCATCTGATGGAGTAACAATCTTAATCGTTGTGTTGATCGCTACATTATTTTATGCATTGATTGGACCTGTTGGAGTTAAATATGCATTGCAAAAAGCAAATGAAATTGAGACATAAAAAAATCAGTTATTTGACTGATTTTTTTTATAATTCATTAAGAACAGTTTGAGCATGATTCTTTGCACTAACTTTACGATATTCTTTTACTATTGAACCCTTCTCATCTAATATAAAGGTACTTCTTACAAGCCCAAAGTATTTTTTACCAAAATTCATTTTCTCTTTGATAACATCAAATGCAACACAGAGTTTTTCTTCAAGATCGCTTAATAAAAGTAAATTCAATTCTTTTTTAGTAATAAAGTTTTTATGAGATTTAATTGAATCCCTACTAACTCCTATAATTGTATAACCTTTTTCTTTAAATTCATTTTGTAATGATGTAAAATCTCTTGCTTCAATAATACAACCTGGAGTATTGTCTTTTGGATAAAAATATAAGATAACTTTCTTTCCATTAAAATCTCTTAAAGAATATGATTTATCGTCTGAAGAGGGTAATACGATATCTAAATAATTCATCTATTTTCCTTCTTTCTTCTCTTTTCTTGTTTTTGGTACAGGGTCGAATCCACCTTTAGACAATGGATTACATCTTAATATTCTCCAAAAACTTAATAAAGATGCATAGAAGAAATTGTGTTTTTCATAAGCTTGTCTTGAATACGTACTACAAGATGGATGATATCTACATGTAGGATTTGTATTAGTAGTTTTATGCTTATATAAATCTATAAATTTAATCATTAATCTTTTCAATGGATACACCTCCTCAATTAGATTCTAACAAAAGGGAATAGATTCTACAAGAAAAGTGACTTTTATTAGACATTTTAAAGACATTGTTCTATAATTGTTTTGTGGTGATTGTATGATAAATAAACTAAACATAGAAAAGTTTTATGATTACTTTGACTCTATTGCTAATTTGCTTTACAGTAATTACAAATTAGGGTATTTAGAAGGTATGAATGAAGCTTTTAATTTTTTACTTGATGATGAATTTGAAGGAGAATATAGCTTAGAAGATATGGCTATATTAAAAGAGACAAAGCAAAGCATAAATGATGTTGCTTTTGAGCGAGAAGAAATTAGAAAAGGTGTTCAACTAGGACTGCTTAAAGGATATAAACATCAATATTCTTCAAATGAATTACTAACTCCAGATACTATCGGAATATTTATTGGATATTTAATTGAGAAATTATATAAAGATGAAGACTTGAAAACGATTATAGATCCATTAATGGGAACAGGTAATCTCGTTTTTACAATTTTGAATCATCTAAATAAGAAGACGAAAATATTTGGACTTGATAACGACTTATTAAAATGTAAGATTTCAAGAAATGTATCAGATTTATTAGAATATGATAATGAGATGTTTTATCAAGATACATTAACATATTTCGATCAAGGATTTGATTTAGTTGTAACTGATTTACCAGTTAGTGAAGATGATAATGAGTATTTTCCATATAAAGTAATAAATCATCATTTAGATAGTTTAAAAGATGGGAAATACCTATTTGCAATAATTGAAAATGATTTTTTTGAGAAGAAAGACAGTAAAATATTTAAAGAAGAAATAGATAAAAAAGCATATATATTTGGATTAATTAAACTTAGTGAATCTTTGTTTAAGAATAATCCGAAAAGTATATTGATTTTAAGAAAGTTTGGAGAAAGTATACAAAAACCAGTAAATTTCTTACTGATTGATTTACCAAGTTTTAATGATTTAGATAATTTAGATAAAACAATATCTCAAATTGATTTATGGTTTGAAAAGAGAGAGGCAAAATAATATGAGAATAATAGCAGTTAACGCAGGAAGTTCATCACTAAAATTTCAATTACTTGAAATGCCTAGTGAATTAGTTATTTCAAGTGGAGTAGTTGAACGTATTGGATTAGATAATTCTATCTTTAATATAAAATACGGTGATAAAGAATATAGACAGACTTTAGATATTAAAACGCATAAAATAGCTGTAAATATGTTGTTAGATAAACTTGTTGAATTAAATATAGTAACTAGTTTAGAAGAAATTCAAGGAATAGGACACCGTGTTGTACATGGTGGAGAAAAATTTACTGATTCAGTTATTATTAATGAAGAAGTAATTGAAGCAATTGAATCCGTGATAGAATTAGCTCCACTTCATAATCCTGCAAATCTTACAGGGATTATGGCTTTTAAAGAAGCTTTACCAAATATTCCTGCAGTTGCAGTATTTGATACAGCATTTCATCAAACAATGGATCCTGTTGCTTATATGTATAGTGTTCCTTATGAATGGTATACAAAGTACGGAGTAAGAAAATATGGATTCCATGGAACAAGTCATAAATATGTATCTCAAAGAGCTGCAATGATGCTTGGTAAAAAGATTGAAGATACAAAACTTATAATTTGTCATATTGGTAATGGTGCTAGTTTATGTGCTGTAGATGGTGGAATAAGCATTGATACGTCAATGGGATTTACTCCCCTTGCTGGAATCCCAATGGGAACACGAAGTGGAGATATTGATCCTGCGATAGTCCAATTTATTTCTGAAAAAGAGAATAAAACATTAGATGAAGTAATTAATGAATTAAATAAAAAATCAGGATATTTAGGATTAAGTGGATTCTCAAGTGATTCAAGAGATTTATGGGAAGCGGTAAAACGTGGAGACGAAAAAAGTATTTTAGCTGTAGAAAAGCAAGCTAAGATAATTGCTGATTATATTGGAGCCTATTACTTAACTCTTGGAAAGTGTGATGCAATATGTTTCACAGCTGGAATTGGAGAAAATGCAAGTGAAACTAGAGCACTAGTCGCAGACAAAATCACGGCGTTAGGAACAGTTCTTGATCCAATAAGAAATCGTATACACGGAGAAGAGACTGTTATCTCAAAAAGAAAATCAATAATAAAATTATTACTAATTCCAACAAATGAAGAAGTAATGATTGCGCGAGATACAGTAAGACTAATTAATTAAATAAGAAAAAGACAGTATTAATGAGTATTATACCTATAGAGGAGGAATAATATGAAAAAAACTGTCTTTTTATTATGTTTATTAGTCTTAATTTTACCAAAAACATCTACACAAGCAGCAGGTAATGATAAAACATTTGATTTTGATAACTTTAATATAGTTATAGAAAATTATACTGTTGACGGAGAAAAAGGATTCACAGTTAACAAAACAGGCACTAATCCATTTTATACAATTATTTGTGAAGAAGATGAAATATTTATTGTTAATGGAGTAACACAAGTTAGAGATAGTTTCATTATATACGGTAGTACTCATAGAATTGGGTATCCAACGTATTATGACGCATTTTTTATAGTACTTGATGCATTTGGAGGTATAGTTACTAAACAAGCATATGATTATAATGATTTAGAAGAAATAGTAGGAGTTTACTTATTAGATGAATTATTGGTCTTTCATACTGAAAAATCTAATGATAATGGAAGAAATTTTGTGATTGTTAATAATTATTTCACATCCTATGATTTAAACTATAACTTAATTGACGAAATGGAAATAGGCTCAGAAATTAGACAAATTTATAGTGATGGAAACTATGTATTCTTTAATTATGATGCAGATATATTGCTAGATGGAGGGATTAGAGATGATTTAACAATCTTATTACCTACTGATTTAATTAATATTGAAAATAATGAAATATTTACAAGTAATATTTATATAGAGTTTTTGAACGAAGCAAGACTAAACAATGATGTGATTCGAAATAGCATCTATATAGAATATCCAGGTAACTATAAGTTAGTTCATAATAATAGAGAATATAATTTTGTAGTAGTGCCACTTATATCTGGAATAGAAGATAATAGATCATATATAAATGGAGTTACTCCAGTTATAAGTGCTGGGAATATATTACTTAATAACGATGTATTTATTTCAGGCACTAAGGTAGATTTTCCTGGAAATTATGAATTAACAATTAATGGAGTTAACGGCTACAAAGAAACATATAATTTTATTGTTACAAGCAATATGCAAGGTGTAATAAATAATCATACTTACACTGAACCAATTGAGATAATATTTAACGGAGATGGATATTTAAATAACCAATTTGTAACTTCTCCATTAGAAGTGGATGACATTGGAGAGTATATATTGAAAATTAGAGGAGAAAATAATTATTTAGAAACATATTATTTTCAAATTGGCACAGATACTGATGAAATGAACATGTTAGATTTTATTCAAAAGTTCGATATCTATATATTAGTAATTGTTTTAATTAGTGGAGGAATCATATTAAAGAAAAAGTAAATGAGAATTTACTTTTTCTTTAATATATTATGCCTGTAAATATGGTATAATTTTCTTAAGGTGGTGATTGCATGAACTTTGTTAATTTATTTATAGAAACAAACTTCTCTATGAACGGTTCCAACATTAAAATTAATGAATTAATAAACAAAGCTATGGTTAACAATTATACATCTCTAGCAATCACTGATAATAGAATGTATGGAGTAATTAAGTTTTATAAAGAATGTATAAAGAATAATATTAAACCAATTATTGGGATTAATGTTGTAATTGATGGCATAAACGCAGAAACAAAGAATAATATATTACTTTATGCAAAAAATAATGCAGGGTATTTGGCTTTGTTAAAAATAGCCAGTAGTTATAGTTTACATAGTATTGTTTCTATAAATGATATCATAAAATATTCAAATGATATAGTTGCATGTGTTAATACTGACAATTCAGAGTTATTGACATATTTTATCAATAACCAAACAAATGAACTTAATGAAACATTTAATTTATTAGCTTCTTTAACTAATAATCTATTTTTTGGTGTTTCAAATAGTAAAGATTTAAATAGTCTTATTGAAAAGAAGTTCAAATTGATTGTACTAGATCCTGTGAAGTATTTAGATAAAGAAGATTTTGTTATATCAAATACTCTTAAAAAGATTTTTTCCAAAGAGACTGTTGATTTATTTGGAGATAATCAAGGGAATCATTTTAAAAGTATTGATGAGATCAAAGAACTATATCAAGATTATAATGAAGCAATAAAAAACACAGTAATAGTTAGTGATTTATGTAATGTTGACATTTCATTTGATAAAACTTATCTACCTTCATACAAATTAAAACAAGATGTTACATCAAAAGAATATCTTCATGCTTTAGTTTATAAAGGCCTTGATAAAAGGCTAAAAGGATTAAAAGTAAATAAAAAAATCTATCTTGATAGATTAAAATATGAGTTAAAAGTAATTGATGATATGGGTTATAATGATTATTTCTTAATTGTATGGGATTTTGTTAAATACGCTAAAAAGAAAAAGTATTTAGTAGGTCCAGGTAGAGGAAGTGCAGCAGCAAGTCTTGTAAGTTACTGTTTAGGGATAACTAGTGTAGACTCTATTAAATATGATCTAGTATTTGAAAGATTCTTAAATCCTGAAAGAATAACGCTTCCAGATATCGATATGGATTTACCAGATGATAAACGAGATGACGTAATAAAATACGTTAGAGATTTTTATGGAATTAATAAAGTAGCAAGTATTTGTACATTTGGTACTTTCTTATCTAAATCAGCAATTAGAGATACAGCTAGAGTTTTAGAAATAGATGGTCTTTTACTTGAACAAATAGTTAAACAAACGGATAAACATAAAAATATACCAGATATGCTTGAAAATTCAAACGAAATTCAAAATATAATCTCAAGAGATGAATTAGCAAAAAACTTACTAACAATTGCTTCGAAAATAGAAGGCTTACATCGTCATGTTTCAACACATGCAGCAGGAATTATTGTAACTAGTAATGATTTAACTGACCATACCCCTGTACAAAAGGGTCTTCTTGATATGATGCAAACACAATATGAAGCAAAAGATTTAGAAGATTTAGGACTGTTAAAAATAGATTTCTTAGGCTTAAGAAATCTTCAAAGTATTGATAAAATAGTTAAGCTAATTAACGAAAAAGAAAATAAGAATATCAATATCTATAAAGTACCCTTAGATGATCAACTTACTTTTGATTTATTAAAGAGAGTTGAAACAACTGGTATTTTCCAGCTTGAATCTCAAGGTATGCGTAGTTTGATAGGTAAAATGCAAATAGATAGTTTTGAAGATATAGTGACTATATTGGCTTTATTTAGACCTGGACCAATGGAAAATATTCCAACTTATATCAAAAGAAGATTTAGTAAAGAGGTTATCACTTATCCACATAAAATTTTAGAAGACATATTGAAAAGTACTAACGGAATAATAATTTATCAGGAACAAATAATAAAAATAGCCAACTTATTCGCAGGATACACTTTGGGTGAAGCTGATGTATTAAGAAGGGCTGTTAGTAAAAAACAAAAAAATGTTCTTGCTGAAGAACGAGAACACTTTGTTAAAAAATCAAAATCAAAAGGGAATTCAGAAACATTATCAAATGAAATTTATGACTATATTGTTAAATTTGCAAACTATGGGTTTAATAGGGCTCATAGTGTTGCTTATGGTATGGTTTCATATTGGATGGCGTACTTAAAAGCCAATTATCCGAAGTATTTTATTGGTGTGTTATTATCAAGTATTATAGGCAGTGAAACACAGATGAGAAACTATATTTTCGAGGCTAATAAATTAGGTGTTAAGATATTGCCACCATCTGTAAACACTTCAACAGAGGTATTTAATCCAGAAGGTAATGATTTAAGATACCCTCTTTTAGGGATTAAGAATTTAGGTGTTAACACTGTTAAAAGTATCTTAACTGAAAGAGCTAATGGACGGTTTGATTCATACATTGATTTTGTAAATAGAACTCATTCATTCTTAAGTAAAAGAGTGCTTGAATCATTGATAAATGCTTCAGCACTAGATGAATTTAAGTTAACTAAAAGAACTATGATCGAAAGACTAGATGAAGTTATTAACTTTACAGAGTATGGAAATTATATAGCTAAAGAAGAATTTGTTCTAAATAGTTTAGGTGAATATAAATATAGTATTCTTGAAGAAAATGAGAAATTAGTTCTTGGATTCAATCTGGTTATGAATCCACTTATAGAACATTCTGAATATATTAAGAAACATAATTTATATAAACCATCTACTCTTTCTAAATCAGATATTGGGAAGGAAGTTAGACTAGTAGGTATATTAGCTTCTATCAGAAAAATAAAAACTAAAAAAGGTGCCAATATGGCCTTTGTTACTGTGCAAGATGAATATTCTAAGTTAGATGGAGTACTATTTACTTTTACATTTAATAAGTATATTGATCTCTTAGAAAAAAATTGTGTTTACTTGTTTAAAGTAGTAATTGAAGAGAGAAATAATGATTTACAATTAGTCATTCAAAGAGTGCATAAATTGTAATTAGTGCAAGCGTATACATTATATTTTAGATTTATTGGTTATTGAATATATGCTATAATCAAGATGGTGGTGAGAATATGAAAAAGATTGCAGTTATGACTTCTGGTGGAGATGCACCAGGAATGAACGCAGCAATTAGAGCTGTTGTTAGAAGCGGTATTCATTTTGGTTTTGAGGTTTATGGAATACAATATGGATACAAAGGATTATGTGAAGGAGACATCATAAGGTTAGAAAGACATGATGTTTCTAGAATTATTAATCGTGGAGGAACAGTTTTAGGAAGCGCTAGATATGATGATTTCAAAAAAAAGTCTGTAAGAAAAATTGCAGTTAAAAATCTTCTAGATTTAGGAATTGATTCATTAGTCGTAATTGGTGGAGATGGTACTTACAGAGGTGCTCAAGCACTTTCTGAAATGGGTATTAAATGTATTGGGTTACCTGGTACAATAGATAATGATATTTCATCTACTGATTATACAATAGGATTTTATACAGCACTTCAAACAATAGTTGAATCAATTGATCGTTTAAAAGATACATCTCTTTCTCATCAAAGATGTAGTGTTGTTGAAGTTATGGGAAGAAACTGTGGAGATCTAGCATTGTATGCAGGAATCGCAGGTGGAAGTGAATTTATAGTAACTCCGGAGACAGGGTTTGACAAATCATTATTTTTGCAACAATTAAAAACTTCACACGAAACGGGAAGAAGACATGCAATTGTTGTTGTAACTGAAAATATAGTTAAACCTCATGAATTAGCTCAGGAAATCGAAGAGGTTTCAGGCTATGAAACTATAGCTACTGTCTTAGGTCATGTACAACGTGGAGGTAATCCTGTCGCGTTTGATAGAGTATTAGCCACAGAAATGGGAGAATACGCTGTGGAACTAATTAACAAAGGTATCAGCTCTAAAGCTGTAGGGCTTAAAGGAATGGATTTAGTGGACTATGATATAGTATTCGCATTAAACAAAAAAAGAGAGATTCCAAATAAACGTTATGGATTAGTTGGAAGACTCAAATAGGAGTGATTTTATGGTAGTTTTTAATCAAACGAAGATTATTTGTACAATTGGACCAGTAAGTGATGATATTAATGTAATGAGAAATTTAATAAATGCTGGAATGGATGTAATGAGAATGAATTTTTCTCATGAGAATCAAGAAAAACATTTAGTCAGATTGAATGTTTTGAGATCTTTAAATAAGGAATTAAGTACTCATGTGGCGGCTTTGTTAGATACAAAGGGTCCTGAGATTAGAACTCATTCATTTGAAAATGGTAAAATTACAATCACTAAAGATGCCGAAGTAATAGTTCATATGGATGAAGTAGTTGGAGATGAATTTAATATTAGTATTACTTATCCCTATTTATATAAAGATATAGAAATAGGAGAACAAATAGTATTAGATGACGGATATCTTTCTTTAACTGTTAAAGATATTGATGTAACTAAAAAACTAATAATAACAAGTGCTGACAATACTCACACTATTAAGAATAGAAGAGGGGTTAATGTTCCTGGAGTTAAACTTCAATTAGACTTCATATCAGACAAAGATAAATCTGATATTATATGGGGATGTAAAAATAACGTTGATTTTATAGCTGCATCTTTTGTTAGAAGAGCTAGTGATGTTCTTGAAATTAGAAAAATAATGAAAGAGAATAACAACGAGAATATTCAAATTATTTCTAAAATAGAAAATAAAGAGGGTGTTGACAATATCGATGCTATCATCGATGTATCAGATGGTATTATGATTGCACGTGGAGATTTAGGCGTTGAAGTACCTGCTGAAGATGTACCCGTAATTCAAAAATATATTATTGAGAGATGCCATAATTTAGGTAAAGTTAGTGTTACAGCTACTCAAATGCTTGAATCAATGATTATGCATCCAAGACCAACTAGAGCCGAAGTAAGTGATGTAGCTAATGCTATTTATGATGGAACAGATGCCATTATGCTAAGTGGTGAAAGTGCTGTTGGACTATATCCAATAGAATCTGTTGAAGTAATGGGTAACATTGCAAAAAAGATTGAGTCTCTAGTGGATAGAAGTGTACTAATAAAAAGAGCTAATAAGGAAAGTTCAGGTAAAGAAAATATTGAGATATCAATTGCTTTAAGTGTTGCACATACAGTAATGCAAAGTGATATAGAAATTATTATTGCACCTACAGTTAGTGGTAATACAGCAAGACTAATCTCTAAATATAGACCTAATACAAGAATTGTAGCTTTAACACCTTCTGCGGATATAGCAAGAAGTCTTGCTCTTCATAGCGGTGTAGAAGCGAGAGTATTTAATTTAACAAAAAATACAGAAGAGATGATTAACAAAGCAATTCAATTAGCTGAAAATGAGTATAATTGTGTAGAAGGATGTAGAATTATTGTAACTGGAGGATTCCCATTAGGATCTCCTACGAATTTTTTAAGAATAGAAAAGATGAAATAACCTTAACTTTTGTTAAGGTTTTTTATTTGGACCAAATTAATTACAATTATTTTTAATAAAATTCTTTACAAGCTATATATTATATGCTACTATACATTATATACTACTATTCAATGTAAAGGAGGTAACAATATGGGTGCACAATTAAAAAAAGGTGTTTTAGATCTTGTAGTATTAAGTAAAATAAGTGAAAAAGATACCTACGGATATGATATATATCAGGAGATTAACAGGAATTTAGGTATTAGTGAAAGTACTATTTATCCTATATTAAGGAAGTTTATTAGAGAAGGCTACTGTGAGACATACTTAAGAGAGTCTTCGGGAGGACCACCACGTAAATACTTTAGAATCACTTTAAAAGGTGAGAACGTCCTAGGTGACATGAAAGATGATTGGCGTAGATTTGAAAAGGTTGTAAATATATTGATAAGAGGTGACAGATATGAATAAATTAGATTTTTTAAGAAGATTAAACAAAGAATTAGGAATGTTAGATGAACAAGAAAAGAGAGAGATACTAGCATTCTATGAAGAGAGATTCTATTCAGGAACTATTTATGAGAATAAAACTGAAGAAGAGGTTATTTCAGAATTAGAAACTCCAGAAGTAATTGCTAGAAATGTATTAGAAGAGTACGGGGTAAGTCCAAAATATGTAAAAACTAAAGAAGAAAGATATACTGGAATTGATTCTTCCAAGTTGATTATTTTAGTATTATTTGATATATTTATCGCTTCATGGTTGATTCCAACGCTATATTCAATAGTTGTTGCAATATTTGGATCTTCACTTTCATATATTGGATTATTTGGACTAATGTTTGGTGAGCAAACTGTAACTGAAGAATTCTTATTTGCATTCGGAACAGCAGCTTATATCCTATTATTCTTATTTGGATTAGTTGTATTAGAACTTACATTATATGTTACTAAGAAAATTATTATATATCATTTGAACGTTCTAAAATTTAAGAATAGAGATAAAATTTCAAGAAAATTACACAGATTTAGTGTTGATGGCTGGTTTAAAAGACACAGAACTGCGAATACATTGAAAACAGTTTTCTTCGTAGGAGCTTTAGTAGCACTAGTTTACTCAGGGTATAATTTATTCAAAGGTGAAGTAAGTATGATAGATCAATTCACAAATACTACACAGATAACCGATGTGTATAGTGAAGATTTAAGTACTGATATCGCAGGCGATTTAGCTTGGGATATCGTAACTGATTTTGAAAACATGCAAGTTGAGATTATACCTGTATTAGGGACAGAATTAGTAGTTACTCATAAATATGTAGAGTCAGAGGATTTTGAAATTGATATTAATATAGAAACAAATACACTAACAATTTCAAATGATTTTCCAAACGTATCTTTCTGGTTTGATATTGATTCATTATACTCAATATTTGGAGAAGGCAATGTTGTCTATATTGAAGTTCCTGTAGATTTAATTCTAGATGACGTTGATGTTGATACAATGAATGGTGCTGTTACTTTAATTGATGTTGAAGTTAAAACATTAGATATTACAACATTGAATGGAGCAATTCGTTTAGATTCTATCACTGTTGGTGGAAATGTTAATGTTGAAACATCAAATGGTGAAATCTATATTAAAGAAGTAGTTGGATCGTATGAGTTAGTTGCTAGAACATCAAATGGAAGAATCATTCTTAGAGACTTAGAATTTATTTACTATGGGTTGGATACATCAAACGGTGGAATCGATTTAAAGAACTTAAATGTTGAAAATCAAGATGGTTTAGAATTGATTGCTGATACATCAAATGGATCTATTGAGTTAGTTGATGTATATGTTAAAGATGTACAATTAGACACATCAAATGGAGACATTGATTATCATAATGAAGATTCAACATTTGAATTAGATAATTTTGAGGCAGATACAAGTAATGGAGATGTTTCAGAAAATATAGATTAATTGATTTAACTACTTGAATTATAATAAAAACAATGGTATTATTAATACCGACCGAACATTCGGTCGGTATTTTTTATAATATAAAGGACAGGTGAATTAAATGAAAAATTTAGCAAAATATTCAGTAGAAAGAGCAATCACAATTTTTATGGCAGTTACTATAGTTGCGATATTTGGTGTTGTATCTTTTACAAGACTTACAACAGATTTATTTCCAAGTATGAACATCCCTTATGCAGTTGTTGTTACGACATATATTGGAGCAAGCCCAGATGAGGTTGAAGAAATAGTTGCAAAACCCCTAGAAGAGGCTTTTGCAACTACTACAAATATTAAGAATTTAACATCGATATCTCAAGAAAATGTTTCTATCATTATGTTAGAATTCCAAAGTGAAGCTAATATGGATAGTGCAGTTATTGAAATGAGAGAAAATTTAGACATGGTATTACCATATCTTCCTGAAGAAGTTGGTAATCCAATGATTATAAAAATTAATCCTAATTTGATGCCAGTTATGCAGTTTAGTGTATCAAAAGAAGGATTAACTCAACAAGAATTAACACAATTTGTTGATGAAGAAGTATTACCTCAAGTCGAAAGAATTGGAGGTGTAGCAAGTGTTTCTGTGAGTGGTGCATATGAATCTGAGATAAGTGTTATTTTAGATGATGCAGCAATCGCTACACTAAACGCAGATATTTCCGCTATGCTTTTGTTGGTTGATCCACTGGATGATGAAGAAGATATTCAATTAGACAAAGAGATGATTTCAACAATATTGCAGGCTCAAAACTTTGAATTTCCTGTTGGATATGTTAATGTTGAAGGCGTTAACTATTTAGTTAGAGTTGGAGACGAATTTGAAGATTTAGATGATATTAAGAATCTATTATTATTTGATTTAGGACCATTCAAAGTAACTCTTGATGATCTTGCAGATGTAACTTTCGTAAATGCAAATGATAAAGAATACTCCAAAGTAAATGGTGATAACGCAATTACATTAACAGTTCAAAAGAGTAGTAACTATGCTACTACAGATGTAACAGAAGAAATAATTTCTGTTATGAGTGGACTTGAAGATTTAGAAGATCTTGATTTTACTGTTTTATTAGATCAAGGGGAATATATTAATCAAGCAACAGGTAGTGTA
Organism: Candidatus Izemoplasma sp.; assembly: GCA_029939945.1. GTDB lineage: Bacteria > Bacillota_I > Bacilli_A > Izemoplasmatales > Izemoplasmataceae > JAFGXW01. Next base: position 55,619 of record JAOZRX010000006.1, read on the forward strand.
ATAAATAACTTAATATATGGTGCCGTTCTTGCCGTAATTATCCTATTTGTTTTCTTAAGAGATTTAAAAGCTACATTTATTGTTGGTGTTGCTATCCCAATTAGTTTATTATTCGCAATAGTCCTTATTTACTTATCAGGTATTACCTTGAATATTGTTTCCTTAGGTGGTCTTGCTTTAGGTATTGGTATGTTAGTAGATAACTCAATCGTAGTTATGGAAAATATATTTAGATTAAAAAAAGAAGGATTATCGAGTAAAGAAGCTGCTATAAAGGGAACAGCACAAGTTGGTGGAGCAATTACTGCTTCAACATTAACAACAATTAGTGTGTTTATCCCGATTATCTTTATTGAAGGATTTATTAAAGAAATCTTTATTCAAATGGCACTAACAATTACATTTAGTTTATTAGCTTCATTAATGATGGCACTTACTTTAGTACCAAGTATATCTTCAAGAATCTTTAATGAAAAAAGTAGCACTAAAAAAGATTCGCCTGGATTAGAAAAAATGAAGAATCTATATGAAAAAGTATTTAAGGCTTCATTTAAATATAAATTTATTTTATTACCAGCAGTACTATTGTTATTTATTGGATCAATATTCTTAGCAAGTATTAATGGATTTGAGTATTTCCCTGCATCAGACGAGGGACAATTATCAATAACTGTAAATAATCCAACAAGTAATCCATTGAGTTTTGATGATTTTGTCGACTTACTAGATGATCTTAACGATGATATATTATTATACGATTATGTTGAAACTGTAGGAATCACCTTAGGATCAAATCGAGCTATGTTCCTAAGTATTACCGATATTGATGGAGCAACAGTTAATGTTATTTTGGATGATGATAGAGACTTAAGTACGTCTGAAATTCAAGGGGTTTTAACAGAATTACTAGATGATGATTTCTCTGAAATCGAGTATTCGATTTCAGGATCTCAAGATATGACTCAAGCATTTACAGGTAGTGGTATTCAAATTCAATTATCTGGATACGACTTAACTACATTAAAAGAAGAAGCAATAAAAATTACAACTATATTATCTGATGTTGAAGGATTAATTGATATTGATAATGGTGTTGGTAAAGAATCAGATGAAATAAAAATCACAGTAGATAAAGCAGAAGCCATCAAATATGGAATTACGACTGCTCAAGTAATGGGAGTAGTAGCAATGTCTTTATCAGGTGAAGAAGTCGTGACTAAGCTATCAATGAGTGGTGAATTGTATGATATATATGTATATGATCAATTCTCTAATAGTGCAGATACAGTTTATTCAATAATTGATATTGAAAACTTTGTTGCCGGTGTAAATATGATGGATCCTATGGACATAATTACTGTAGGAGAAATTGCAACAGTAGAGATTATAAAAGGATTTACTACAATTAATAGAGAAAATGGATCAAGAGTATTAACTGTTTCTGCTGGATTCGCAGAAGGATATAATGCTAGTTTAGTAAGTATCGATGTAGAAAATGCGTTAGAAGATTATGAATTACCTGTTGGATACGAATATGTTATTCAAGGTGAAAATGAAGAAATTATGGAAGCATTTGGAGTATTAGGATTAGCTGTATTACTTGGTATAGTGTTAATCTACATGATTATGGCTTCTCAGTTCCAATCACTTACATATCCATTCATTATCATGTTTGTTATACCACTAGCATTTACAGGTGGATTCTTAATGTTATTCTTCGCAGGTATGCCTGTTAGTGTAGTATCACTAATTGGGTTAATTATCTTAACTGGGGTGGTAGTTAATAACGGTATAGTTATTGTAGATTACGCCAACCAGTTAAGGAATGAAGGTCTTGAGATAATGGATGCATTACTTGAAGCTGGTCGTACAAGATTAAGACCAGTTATCATGACAGCCTTAACTACAATACTAGCTTTAACAACTATGGCTTTAGCAGTTGGTGAAGGTGCTGAAATGATGCAACCTATGGCAGTAACAAGTATTGGTGGATTAATTTATGCTACTATGTTAACACTAGTTATTGTTCCTATTATGTATTATATTATTACAAAACATACAACATTGGTTTTAGGAATCGTTGGTATTGTAGTAATTATCGCAGCAACAATAGTTCCTATCATTATGTTTGGATATTTATGGACAATCTATATTGGTGCACCTCTTGTTTTAGGAATAATACTATTATTAGTATTTCTTCCGAAAAGAGGAGTTGAGTTAGTTGAGTAGAAAAGATGAGATTTTAGAGGCTGTAATTTCGAAATTTCAAGATGAAGGATTCTCAACTAATTTAACTATTTCCCAAATAGCGAAAAAAGTAGATATAGGAAAAAGCACTATTTACGAGTATTTTAAGACAAAAGATGATGTTTTTAAGGAAGCTTTAATAAAAATAGCTAAAGAAGGTATTGAAGATGTTTCAAACATTGAAAATATCGAAGCACTAAACTTTGAAGAAGCATTTAAAGCTCAGTTTTCTAAAATATTAGAGGTATCAGACAAGAGTAAGGTAGTATACCAATTATTCTTAAAAGACTTTGTTCATCGTATGCCTAGCTCTATAAGGGAAGAATTAAGAGGGCAAATGGATGAAGCAAGAGAAATTATTGAGAAGAGATTTATCCTAATATTTATCAAAGGAGTAGGAGAAAAACTAATAAATATTGAACCTAATCCTACGAGTAACATTGTTTTTTCAAGTTTGATTGTTGGAGCTATCATTAGGTATTCTAATAGTGGAACTGATATTGAACTAGATGATTTTGTTAATAAGATTTATGAAACAGTTATTAAGTTAGGTAATTAAACATAAAAAAAGATATCTTCTTAATTGATATCTTTTTTAGTTTCAAAGTATATATTAGAAAAATTCTCATAAAGAACAACAAAATATTGATTCTTGTGTTTAGTAATAGCGGAGTGTTTATAAAGCTTATTAGTGCTTATACCGCTAGTTTTAGCTATTTCGCTCAACACAATATTCTTTTCTTCCTTAGTTATTCTTTCCTCCCAAAAAATCTTTGGTTTTATCTTAGAACGAAGTAAGTAGTCTTTTTTTAGAGTGAAGATAATATCATCACAGTTAATAAAACTAAATAATCTTTTATATACGTCTTCTACTTGATAGCCCTTAAAAGAATATTTATTTGTTATATAGTGTTCTCCAATTAATTTGAAGAAGTTATAGGGATTTTTAGTATTTATAATATAAGCTAATAAGTTTTTACCGAAATAGCCTTTATTATGATAAATATCTAACATATGTTCTACTAAATGAATCTCTTTTACATCAATACATGATAAAGAATCATTTGATAATATTTGGTATGGAGATTCTTCATTATAAACATAGTTATATTTACTTGCTTCTCTTCTGATTTTAGTACCCTTCAACATCTTTAAGAAGCCTAATTGAAGCTCTTTTGCTTCTAAATTAAATACTTCATTAAATGTATTGATAAAAGAAGATAAATTTTCTTTAGGAAGCCCTGCAATTAAATCTAAATGCAGATCAATAATACCCTTATCTTGAATTAATCTTATATTTTCAAAAAGTTTTTCTTTATCTTGGAAACGATCTACTAAAAGATTGGTTTCATAGTTAGTTGATTGGATTCCGATTTCAAATCTAAATAACTTTTTAGGAGCGTACTCATTTAGATATTCAATTATCTTCTTATCGAGAATATCACCAGTTATTTCAAATTGAAATACAGTAGAGGAGTTAGTATTTTCGATAATGAAAGCAAATAACTCTAATGTTTTCTTATTCGCGTTGAAGGTTCTATCTAAGAATTTAATTGTTTTACTTCCCTTACTCATTAAGTAAAGTATTGATTCCTTTACCTTATCCATATCAAAGAATCTAACTTTCTTTTCAAGAGATGATAAACAGTAACTACAGTTAAATGGGCATCCTCTACTAGTTTCAATATATGATATCTTATTCTTGATGTGTGCCAAGTCATCATCAAAGAAATATGGTAATTTTAGATTATCTAAATTATCTATTTCTAATAAAGGAGTATGAGAAATTCTTCCTTCTTTTAAATAGATTAGATTTGATATGCTGCTAACGTCTTCATTATCTTCGATTGAATGTAATAAGGAATTAAAAGCAAGTTCACCCTCTCCCTTTATAATATAGTCTACATTATGCTTATTTATAAAATCAGCAGACTCATAACTAACTTCTGGACCACCGATTATAATCTTAGAGCCTTCTAGAGATAACTCTTTCAATATTTTTATAAATAAGGAAATATTCCAAATATAGATACTCATCCCTAAAACATCAGGATTATAGTCTTCAATATCTCTTATAATAGTACTTATATCGTCCTTGATTGTATATTCAAAGATATCAACATCAAAATCACTGTTTGCTTTTAAAAGCCTAACAGCGTTATTAGTGTGGATATATTTAGCGTTTATGCTTACTAAAAGTATTTTCATATTATCACCGAGTATATTTTATCACATTAGTGTATTAAAATATATGATGTGGTAAAATATAATAGGTGGTGATTATCATGGCTAAATTTGAACTTGTTTCGGATTACTTACCAATGGGTGATCAGATTGGTGCAATTGATTACTTAGTTAAGAACATAAACAAGGGTGTAAAAGAACAAGTATTACTTGGAGCAACAGGTACTGGGAAGACTTTTACTATTAGTAATGTTATTAATAGTATCAATAAACCTACTCTAGTTTTAGCCCACAACAAGACTCTAGCTGGGCAATTGTATATTGAATTAAAAAAGTATTTTCCCAATAATCGGGTAGAATACTTTATTTCGTATTACGATTATTACCAACCTGAAGCATATGTTCCTTCAAGAGATTTGTTTATTGAAAAAGATGCTCAAACAAATGATGAAATAGATGAAATGAGACATAGTGCTACAATGTCTTTACTTGATCGTAAAGATGTAATTGTTGTAGCTAGTGTATCTTGTATTTACGGAATTGGAGATCCAGAAGATTATAAAAACTCAATGCTTATTATAAGAGTAGGTGAAGAAATAGGGAGAAATAATCTTCTTGTTAGATTAGTTGATATGTTGTTCACTCGAAATGATTACGATTTTGAAAGAGGGACTTTTAGGGTTAAGGGAGACGTAATTGAGATTTTAACTACATACTCTAAAACAATTGGAATTAGAGTAGAATTATTTGATGATGAAATTGAAAGAATAAGAAAGTTTGATATTATTACCGGAGAAGTAATAAATGATTTCACAGTTATATCAATATATCCAGCTACTCAGTTTGTCACTAATAAAGATAAAATTGAAGAAGGAATTTCAAGAATAGAGGAAGAGTTAGATGAAAGAATCAAGTATTTTAAAGATAATGATAAAATATTAGAAGCGGAAAGAATTAAACAAAGAACTAACTATGATATCGAAATGTTGAAAGAAATCGGAAGTTGTAGCGGTGTTGAGAACTATTCAAGACACTTATCCCTTCGTGAACAAGGAGAAACACCTTCAACTTTAATGGATTTCTTTGGAGATGATTATTTACTTGTTGTTGATGAATCACACGTTACTCTTCCTCAAGTAAGAGGAATGTATAATGGAGATCAAAGTAGAAAAACAACTTTAGTAGATTATGGGTTTAGATTACCTAGTGCTTTAGATAACCGTCCATTAAACTTTACTGAGTTTAATGAGAAGATTAATCAAGTTATTTATTTAAGTGCAACTCCAGGAGATTATGAACTAGAGAAAACAAAGTATGTAGCTGAACAAATTCTTAGACCAACTGGTCTTTTAGATCCTCTAGTAGAAATTAGACCTAAAAAAGGACAAATTGATGATATAGTTGCGGAAATACTAATGAGAGTTGAAAAAAATCAAAGAACATTAATTACTACTCTAACAATTAAAATGAGTGAAGATTTAACGGTTTATTTAAAAGAATTAGGGATTAAAGTTACTTATTTACATTCAGAAATTAAAACTCTTGAAAGAATAGAAATTATTCGTGAATTAAGACTTGGGACTTATGATGTAATAGTAGGAATCAATTTATTAAGAGAAGGACTAGATATTCCAGAAGTTAGTTTAATCTGTATTTTAGATGCTGATAAACCAGGGTTCTTAAGAAGTAATAGAAGTTTAGTTCAAACAATCGGAAGAGCCGCTAGAAATGTTGATGGATTAGTTATTATGTATGGTGATAAAATAACTGATGCTATGAAGTATGCTATTGATGAAACAAATAGAAGAAGAAATATTCAATCAGAATATAATAATTTGAATAATATTGAGCCTAAAACTATTATTAAAGGAATAAGAGATTCGATATCTATTAAACTTGAAGTAGAAGATGATAATAGAGGATTTAATGAGCTTTCTAAAAAAGAGAAAGAACAAGTTCTTAAGAATCTTAATAAAGAAATGCGCTCTGCGGCTGGGAAACTAGATTTTGAAAGAGCAGCAGAATTAAGAGATGTAATTATTGAGATTAAGGGAAGAATGTAAAAAGGAGGAAATATGAAAAAGTTATTGATTATTATTAGTCTAATGTTTAGTATTGCTTTTCTTAGTGGATGCGAAAAAGAAGAAGTATATATAGCTCCTGATGAAATTTCTGTTGTATTTGAGAATTTAAGATACGAAGGAACAAGTTTGTATGTTGATGTTTTCATTACAAACGGACTTGAGAGTAATGAATTTGTAGGATATATGGAATTTGATATTTATTCACATGATGATGAAGTATACATCGCAGGAGCAGGGTTTGATATTGATGCTTCTATTCCAAGCAATGACTATGTGACTATCGAGTTAGAATTTGGATATGAGTTTATTTACTACAATGAATCAGAGCTAAACACTGCGGGATACGAAATAGAAGATTCAGCATTGTATTTCTATGCAGAATGAAATGATGTTAGTAATCTCGAGTAGATTACTAACATTTTTATCAACTAAGTTTAAGAAAACTCCCTCTTCAAACTAGTTAAGTGGGGGATGA
>JAOZRX010000087.1 GCA_029939945.1 Candidatus Izemoplasma sp.
AAAAACTTGTAAAAAATTACAAGTTTTTCTTTTGGTTTATTATGATAATAAATTTAACTTATACTAGATTCAATCTATACAGAAAGACAGTGTGAAGAATTAATACTAAGAAAAGAATACTTCCAAATAGATAACTCTGTGATAGAACAATACTTATTCCTATAACTACCCATAATGTAACTGTTGCTTTTGTTCTATCTTTACGAGTAATACCTTTATACTTTATATAATTTGTTATAATTGGTCCAAAGGTTTTATTGCTCATAAGCCTTTGATATAATCTATCAGAACTATGAGTAAAGAAAAAAGCAGCCATTATTAAAAATACAGTTGTAGGTAGTACAGGTAAAAATATACCTATAGATCCAATAACTAACATAATTGATCCTAAAACAATATAGATAACTCTTTTCATTTCTTCACCTCCAATGATATATATTTACTTTCGAGTATAATATAACACAAGTGTAAATAAATTGAGTGCTACATGCTTGAATTAGTTAGAAACAAGGTGAAATAGAAAAAAATCAGTAGTTAAATCTTTAAGGATATAGATGGTGCTAATGAAGAGAAAAAACATTAATAGTTCGTAAAATTTCCTAATTTGTTTTTCATTTGCTATAATTAATATTGAAATAAAAAATAAAGGAGAATAACATGCTAAATTTTGTATTTGATAACAAGACCGAAATTATTTTTGGAAAACACACAGAATCTCAAGTTGGAGAATTAACTAAAAGATATGGTAAAAAAGTATTATTACACTATGGTAGTGGAAGTATCAAAAAATATGGATTATATGAAAAGATTACTAAAAGTTTAAATGAGAGTAATATTGATTTTATTGAATTAGGCGGAGTTGTAGCTAATCCTAAATTAGGATTAGTATATGCAGGAATTGAACTATGTAGAAAAGAAAATGTTGACTTTATCCTTGCAGTAGGTGGGGGAAGCGTAATTGATAGTGCAAAAGCAATTTCTTTAGGATATTACTATGATGGAGACGTATGGGATTTTTTTAGCACTGGAAAAGCTGCAGAAAAAGTATTACCAGTTGGAACAGTATTAACAATACCTGCTGCAGGTAGTGAAAGTTCTACTGCAACAGTTATTACAAAAGAAGAAGGAGAACTAAAAGTAGGATATGGATCTTTACTTTTACGCCCAAAGTTTTCAATATTAAATCCTGAAATTACATTTACATTACCAAACTATCAAACAGCTGCAGGAGCTGTTGATATGATTGGTCATGTAATGGAAAGATATTTTACAAATACGACAAATGTTGAATTAACTGATCGTTTATGTGAAGGAATAATAAAAACAGTAATTAATAATGCTCCATTAGCAATTAATGATAATAATAACTATAATGCTAGAGCAGAAATTATGTGGTCTGGAGCAGTTGCTCATAATGGTCTAATAGGAACCGGAAGAGAAGAAGATTGGGCATCTCATATTATCGAACATGAGATTAGTGCTAAATACAATGTTGCACATGGTGTGGGACTTGCTGTAATTTATCCTGCTTGGATGAAATATGTTTATAAACATGATTTAAATAGATTTGCGTTATTTGCTAATAAAATATTTGATATTGAAATAAATGAAAGCAACTTAGAAGAAACGGCTTTGAAAGGAATTGAAGCATTAGAGAACTTCTATCAAGAAATTGGAATGCCAATAAGATTTAGTGATCTAAACCTAGATGATAAACACTTTGAAGAAATGGCATCAAAAGCATCTCAAGGTGGTAAAGTTGAAGTTGGCTTATTTGTTAAACTAAATAAGGAAGATATTTTAAACATTTACAAATTAGCCTTAAAATAAAACATTAAAAAAAGCATGATTTAAGAATCATGTTTTTTTATTCAAGTATTGAAATTAGAAACTTGGTGTTTTAACATTTAAGAAAGAAAACTCAACTGATTGATCAGCCTTTACTGACATAGCAGTATTTATTGGACATACTACAA
>JAOZRX010000023.1 GCA_029939945.1 Candidatus Izemoplasma sp.
CTTTTTTGATTTAATTATCTCATTATCTGAAATACTAGTCAAAGATAGTGATAATATTAACAAATAAGATTTTTATTTAGAAAAGTTATGATTATCTTTGCTTGTTTTTTTATTCTAGATTATACTCTAGGTGAAAATAAAAATACAAGGAGAGATAATATGTTTTCAATTGATTTTTTACCAGGGTTTGTAATGGGGATAAGAGAAGGATTAGAAGCATTTTTAATTATTGTTATTATGTTAGAATATTTAAATAAAACTAATCGTCAAGAAGACAAGAGATATGTATTCCAAGGATTAGGATATGGATTACTAGCATCTCTTGTATTTGGGTTAGTCTTATTTAGTATTTCAGCATTATTTAATAATGGAAATACTAATATTGCTAAGTTATGGGAATTTGGAGCTTCATTTGCTGCATTAGTACTAATTACTACATTCATCTACTTTATGCTTAAGAATATGAATAATATAGTTAGTGATATCCAAGATAAAATTAAAACAAGCATATCTAAAAAAGCGATAATCCTTCTAGCAACCATAATGGTTGCTAGAGAAGGTGCGGAAATTGTCTTATTTACTATCGCATCAGCTGATCATTTTGCTTATTCTTTTGGGGCAATTAGTGGTGTGTTACTATCAAGTGTTATTGTATTTTTAATCTATAAATCTTTAATAAAGGTTAATATAAAAATGATTTTTAATATTACATTGGTCTATTTAATCTTTCAGGCTGGATTTATGTTAGGGTATAGTTTTCACGAGTTATTCTCATACTTTAAAGCTGAGAGTATAATTGATTCAAGTAACTGGGTATATACTAAAATGTTTGATCTATCCGATACTTTCTTATATCATAAAGAACAACCTCTTGGGATAGCTTTATACGTAACAATTGGTTGGTATAGTAAACCAGAGGTATTTCAATTTGCTATTCAGTATTTATATACAATGACCTTGCTTATATTCTTTGTTAAGTCAAAAAAGAAAGTAAATTAACTAATTTTACTAGGTATAAACTGATAAAATATACCTAGTAAAGTAATGAACTTCTTGAAATACTAGGTATAAAATGATAAAATATACCTAGTAAAGGAGTTGATGATATGAAACGATTTGATTATTCATTTTTACAGCATGAACAAATACCTAATAATACTTTATCTTTATTAGTAGCTATTGAAAAAATAAAAGCAGAAGGAAAAATATATGAAATGAAGTATCCTGATGTTTTTAATAACTTGCAAGAAATTGCGATTATTCAATCAGTTAAGGCAAGTAATGCTATTGAGGGAATTGTAACTACTGATAAAAGAATTAAAGCAATTTTGAGTGAATCTGTTGCGCCTATTAACCATGATGAAGAAGAAATTGTAGGCTATCGAGATGTTTTGAATATTATTCACAATAATTATGATGATTATCAAATAAATAAAAAAGATATTCTAGAATTTCATCGATTATTTATTTCTTATACTGGATTCTCATATGGTGGAGTATATAAAGATGAAGATAATATAATTACCCATACAGATATGTTTTGCCGTAGAAGTATTAGATTTGTTCCTACAAGTGCAAAAGAAACAGAGGATGCTATGGAACAGTTGATGCTTGCATATATGGACGCAAGAGATACAAGTAATATATCAAGACTTTTACTAATCCCTTCAGTAATACTTGATTTTCTTTGTATTCATCCATTTGGAGATGGTAACGGTAGAATGTCAAGATTACTATCTTTGTTATTGCTCTATAAAAACGAATACAATGTCGGGAAATATGTATCGTTTGAAAATAAGATAAATATCAACAAAGATGAATATTATGAAGGACTAAAGTTATCTTCTATTGACTGGCATGAAAACAGCAGTAATTACTTTCCATTTATAAACAACTTCTTAAAAACTGTATTAATATGTTATAAAGAATTATATGAAAGATTTGAAATAATTAATAATCAAAAAGATAATAAGAAGACAAGAGTAGAAGAAACAATTATGGAAAGTAGATGTCCTGTTTCTAGACAAAAAATATTTGAGATGTGGCCAGACATTTCTAATGAAACAATTAAAAAAGCTATCAAAGAATTATTAAAAGATGGTAGGATTGAAAAAGTAGGTACTTATAAAGATGCTAAGTATAAAAAAGTAGGCAAATAATATAAATAGGTATTGAGAAATTCAATACCTTTTTAGTTTGTATCTAAATAGAGACATGTTATAATGTTAAAAGGTGATAAAAATGAAAATATACGGAAAAAATATTAAAGAAGCTTTAAAAGAATTTAATGTTAATAAAGATAATGGATTAAGTAGTGAGGAAGTTCTTTCTTTAAGAGAAAAATATGGTGAAAATAAGTTAGAGGAAAAAGGACGTAAATCAATCTTTAGTATGATCCTAAAGGAACTAACACAGTTCTTAAATATCTTATTAATTCTTGCAGCAATCATCAGCATCATCGCGAGTGGACACGCGACTGATGGTCTTTTTATCATGGCAATAGTAGTCTTAAATATTAGTTTAAGTGTTTTCCAAGAAAGAAAAGCAGGAAATGCAGTTGAAGCTTTAAAAAGTATGTCTGCACCTGGTGCTAAAGTTTTAAGAAACTCTGGACTTGAAAATGTTGATTCAAAAGAACTAGTTCCTGGAGATATTGTCTTAATAGAAGCAGGAGATTATATTCCCTCAGATATTAGATTAATTGAATCAATTAATCTAAAGATAGATGAATCAGCTTTAACAGGAGAAAGTGTTCCTGTAGAAAAAGATGCTACTGCATTATTTAATGACTCTACACCTATAGGTGATAGAGTTAACATGGGATACATGAGTACGATAGTAACTTATGGTCGAGGTGTTGGTATTGTAGTTAGTACGGGAATGAATACAGAAATTGGTAATATAGCAAATTTACTTAATGAAGTAGAAGACGAAATGACTCCACTTCAAAAGAAAATAGATAAACTAGGTAAAATACTAGGAATGATAAGCGTAGTAGTTGTTATATTAATATTTGGAGTAGGATTACTTTATAAAATGGATATATTAACATTATTCATGGTTAGTGTTACCTTGGCAGTTGCCGCAATTCCTGAAGGATTACCTACTGTAATCACTGTAGTGCTTGCAATAGGTATGAAGAAGATGGCAGGTAAAAAAGCGATTGTGAAGGAATTAAGCGCTGTTGAAACACTTGGTAGCACGACAGTGATATCAAGTGACAAAACAGGAACATTAACTCAAAACAAAATGGTTGTTACTAGAATCTTTGATAATAACATTATTGTAGAAGTTACTGGTAGTGGATATAGTTTTGAAGGTGAGATTAAGGGAGATAATAAAAATATTTCAAGATTACTTGAAATAGGTGCTTTATGTAATGATTCAAGTATTTCAGGAGAATCATTAATTGGAGATCCTACTGAACTTGCACTAGTTACTTTAGCGGCTAAAAAAGGATTAATGCAAAAGGAATTAAATGATAAATATAAGAGAACAGATGAATATCCATTTGATAGTGATCGTAAGTTAATGAGTACTGTTCATTTAATAGATAATGTTAAATACTTATATACTAAAGGAGCACCAGATCAATTACTCAAACAGTGTAAGTACTACTTATTAGATGGAGTTGTTAATAAGATAGATGATAAGTTTATTCAAACAGTAGAACTTGCTAACCAAGGGTTAGCACGTGCTGCTTTAAGAGTTCTTGGATTTGCTTATAAAGAGTTAAAAGAGTATGAGGATATTACTAATGAAGAAAATGACTTAATCTTTACAGGATTAACTGGAATAATTGATCCTCCGAGAGAAGAAGTAAAAGCTTCAATTGCTGTTTGTCATAAAGCAGGAATGAGAGTTGTTATGATCACGGGTGATCATAAAATTACTGCAACTGCAATTGGTAAAGAACTAGGAATATTAGATGAAGAAAATCATGCACTTAGTGGTGAAGAAATAGATAAACTTAGTTATCCTGAATTTTTAGATCTTGTTAGAATAACTAACGTCTTTGCGAGAGTTTCTCCTAATCATAAAGTTATGATAGTAAAAGCTCTTCAAGAAACTGGAGAGATTACTTCAATGACAGGTGACGGCGTAAATGATGCACCTGCTTTGAAACAAGCAAACATTGGAGTAGCAATGGGAATAACCGGAACAGATGTTTCAAAAGAAGCAGCTGATATGGTGCTAATGGATGATAACTTCTTAACAATAGTTGATGCTGTTGAAGAAGGAAGAGTAATTTACGCTAATATTAGAAAGTTTGTAGGATATTTAGTAAGTTGTAATGTTGGTGAGGTATTACTTATCTTTATAGCAATGTTACTTGGATGGGGAAGTCCATTACTTCCAATCCAAATCTTATGGATTAACTTAGTAACTGATTCATTCCCTGCATTTGCATTAGGACTAGAACAAAAAGAAGCAGGAATTATGGATAAAGATCCAATTGATCCTAAAGCATCAATTGTTGATAAGAGAATGGGTATGGCGATTGGATTCCAATCGGTATTCCTAGCAATCGCTGTTTTAATTTCTTATTATATTGGTCATAATATTATTGGTGGACATGACTTCATGGGTGAAACATTTGCCTTTATTACGATAATAACTGGTGAGTTATTAAGAACTTATTCAGCAAGAAGTGAAACAGTAACAATTTTTAAAATGAAACTATTTGAAAATAAATGGATTAATTACTCAGTATTATTTGGAATAGGATTATTACTTGTTGTATTATTTGTACCTGGAGTTAATGATTTATTTAGTACTAATGTAGACCTTACATTAACAAGTTTCTTAATAGCATTTAGTTTAGGATTCATTCCACTATTTGGTGGAGAGTTATCAAAAGCATTTAAATAGAAAAGAAGGTAAAAAGATATGAAAAAACTAGCAAATGAATTTAAGAAGTTTATAAACAGAGGTAACATATTAGATTTAGCAGTAGCTGTAGTTGTAGGTAGTGCATTTACAAAAATAATTAATAGTTTTGTGAATGATATCTTAACGCCTTTGATAAGTATAGTCTTAGGTGAAAAAGGATTTGAAAATTTTAAATATGTTATAACTGAAGCTGATGAAGCTCAAGGTATTACAGAAAATGCAATTTACTACGGAAGATTTATTCAAAACTCTCTAGACTTTTTAGTAGTAGCTGTAGTAGTATTTATTATGATAAAAGTAATCAATAAAATTAAAGATGAGTTTGAAGACTTTGTAGAAGATATCGAAGATTTTGTTGATGACATAATTGATAGACCTGATGAAACTAAAGAAGTAACAAAGGAATAAAACATTAATATTGAAGCTTTAACTAGCTTCAATATAGGCGGTCGTGGCGGAATGGCAGACGCGCTACCTTGAGGGGGTAGTATCTTAGTGATGTGTGAGTTCAAATCTCATCGACCGCACCAATATAATAGATTCAGGAGGGTTAATTTACATGCTATATTTATACATATTCTTTATATCTTTTATAGTGATATTTATAACGTATATAGTATTCTTCTATAAGAAAGTTAATAAAAATGGTGATATCACATTGTTTATAAAGAATAATACAGTGTTATCCATTATTATGGCTTTAGTTATTTCAATAACATTAGGATTAATGTCATTAGAATTACAGTTAACTAGCATACTAATATTTTTGGCTTTAGGATTCATTGAAAATAATATATTTACTCCGATAATATTCAAAGTAGGATATTTAGATATTGTGAAAAAGGAAGGAATTATTGCTGCTATTGTAAGTAAATTAATTGTATTTGTGGTGTTGTATTTCATTTTGCTTAACTAAAAGTTTATCAATTATGTTCAAGAAAACTCCCTCTTCAATAATGCTGAGAACAATATAAGTGGGGGAGTATTCACGTGGTATAATACTTGTTAAGGAGTGATAACGTGAAATCATATGAAACACTTACAGTATTACTGCTAGTTTTCTATTTCCCTTTAGGTATTCCAGTAATGTGGATTTTGGGGGTTTTCACAAGAAAAACAAGATGGATAATAACAATGAGTTTTGTAATCGCAATAATACTAGGACTTGGTAGTATTATCTTATGGACCAGTAGTCCTGGCTATATCCATTAAAATGAAATGATATTGGGAGATGAATAAAGTGAAAAAATTAGCTGGAATAGAATATATTCTAATTGGATTAGTAATTGTATTTATTTTATTGGGTCCAATTGAGGCTTATAGAATAAGTACAACTTACTACAATATGGAATTAGAACAATCATATATTTATGAAACAACACTAATTGGTGTTCCTTTAGCGTTATTTTTAATTTATATTATTGCTTATGTTAAATATAAGAAACACTTTTCTCAAAGAGGGTTTATTCTAACAAGACTATTTTTCCCAATAGTTTTGAGTTTATATATTCTTGGATATTTACTTGGTTTAAATTGGGAAAACTTCAAAGGAACTATTGATGCATTTGAATATGATTTTGTATTACCATTTTGGGGAATGTTAGTTTTTAATCTATTATTTATGTCATTTAATGTAGTTCTCTTTGGATTTGGTTATAAAATGAAGAAGTCTCATTTGGTTTTAAATATCTATAGTGTAGTAATCGTTATATTTTATATCTTAATGTTCTCGATGTTAATTAATGATTCCGCAGCTCATTTAGGATTGTTTAACTGGATTTACTAATAATTAGTATAAAAAAAGACTTTAGAAAATTAATTTTCTAAAGTCTTTTTGTCTACTTTTTACCGAATGTATTTTCCCAGTCATTCATGAAAGCTTCAATTCCTTTATCAGTTAAAGGATGTGTGAATGCCTTTTTAAGAATTGGATAAGGAACAGTAGCAACATGTGCTCCTACTAATGCACTGTCAGCCAATTGTTTAACTGTTCTAATACTTGCTGAGATGATTTCAGTATCGAATCCATAAATATCAAATACATCTCTTATTTCACTAACTACCTGAATACCATCATGTAAAGTATCTTCTAGTCTTCCTACGAACGGAGAAACATAAGTTGCACCAGCTGTTGCTGCAAGCAACGCCTGGTTAACACTAAATACTAATGTTACATTAGTTCTAATACCTAGTGCAGTTAACTGTCTAGTTGCTTTAATACCTTGTTCTGTCATTGGAATTTTAACAATCATATTTTTATGTATTTTAGCTATTTCAATTCCTTCTTTAACCATACCTTCAGCTTCTAAACTAATTACTTCACCACTAATTGGTCCATCTACAATACTAGTAATCTCTTTTATTACTTCATTAAAATCTCTTCCTTCTTTAGCAATTAATGTAGGGTTAGTTGTAACTCCTGCGATAATTCCTAAGTCAGCCATTTCTCTTATGTGTTCTACATTTGCTGTATCAATAAATAATTTCATTATATATATCCTCCTTATTCTTCTATTTCTTCAACTATTAATTCTGGGAATACAACTGGGCTTGCTCCGGGTAAACTATCAACTAGTTTATCAACAAATAATATTCCATTAATGTGATCTATTTCATGTTGTACTACAACACCAACATATCCTTTAAGTTTAATAACTTTTTTTGTTAATTCTTCAGTTTCGATATCATAGAAATAACTTCTGATAGTTACTCTTGCGTGTCTTGGAACAATTCCAGTAACTTCTCTATCAACAGATAAACAACCTTCACCACTATCAATGTATGTTTTCTTAACACTATGGCTTATTATTTTAGGATTTACCATTAAGTATTTATGTTCAACTTCATTCATTTCATCCATTGTAAATACAGCTATCATTCTTTTAGATATATTGATTTGCGGTGCAGCGAGTCCTACTCCTGCGCGCAATTCATATTCTTCACTAATCTCAGGATCAATTGAGTTTTCGATAAATTCCATCATTAGCTTCATTGTGTTTTTATCTTCCTTACTTAAAGGAAGATTAACTTCTTTAGCTTTTAACCTAAGAGTAGGGTGACCTTCTCTTATTATATCTTTCATTAGTAACATATATAACACCTCACAAATATTATAACAAAATCTTTAAAAAGATTACATTAAAAACATCTTTTTTTAAAAAAAATATTAGATTAGTAGTAATAGATTAGTTAGTCTAAAAAAAGTAAAACGTTTTCATGCCTGTGTTTCTATTTACTATGAATACTAAACAGCGTATAATGAAATTGATAATTTTAATATATGGAGGTATACCAATGAAAGAAATAAGAAAAATAGGAATTATTACTGGTGGAGGAGACTGTAGTGGTCTAAACGCTGTAATTAACGGAATAACAAAAGCTGCGATAACAAAATACGGAGTGGAAATAGTAGGATTTACAAAAGGATTTTCAGGTCTAATGAATCATGGATTTAGAGATTTAGACTTAAAAGCAGTTTCAGGAATTCTCCACGAAGGTGGAACAATTCTAAAATCATCTAACAAAGATAATTTATTTAATTATCAAGTTAGAAACAATGAAGGAAAATTAGTTTATAAAGATGTGTCTGATGAAGCATTAAAAAACTTAGAATATTTAGGAGTTGACGCTTTAATCGTTATTGGGGGAGATGGTACTTTAACTAGTGCTAGAGACTTTAGTAGAAAAGGATTACCTGTAATAGGTGTTCCTAAAACAATAGATAATGATTTACCTGCAACTGATGTAACATTCGGATTTAATACATCACTTGAAACAATATGTGATGCTTTAGATAAAATCCATACTACTGCATACTCGCATGATAGAGTAATGGTAGTAGAAGTAATGGGTAGACTTACAGGATGGCTTGCTCTAGAAGGTGGACTTGCTGGAAGTGCTGATGTAATCATTATTCCAGAAATACCTTATGATATTAATAAAATTGTTGAAAAGGTAAATCAACGTGATGCATTTGGAAGAAACTTCACAATCATTATTGTAAGTGAAGGTGCTACTCCAATAGGTGGAGACGTTGTTATTAGAGAAAAAGTTGAAGATAGCCCTGATACTGTAAGACTTGGTGGAGTTGGAGATGTTATAACACAACAACTTCAAAAATTGATTCCTCATCATGAAGTAAGATATACAAATCTTGCATATCTTCAAAGAGGTGGAACAACATCTCAATTTGATAGATCGTTGGGATTAATGTTTGGTGTTCAAGCTGTTGAATTATTAATGGCAGGTAAAACAGGATTAATGGTTCAATTAAAAGGAAGAAAAATCACAAGTATTCCTTTAGAAAAAGTAGTTGGATCAGGTGAAGTTGGAGAAACATCTAAGGGTGGTAAAAAAAGAGTTAATGTCAAAGGACAACTTGTTCAAACGGCTAAAGCTATAGGAATTAGCTTCGGAGACTGATATGTATACTTACCCAATAGATTATGATTTATACACTAATGAAGAAGCAATATTATTAATAGAGTTTTTGGCTTTAATAGAAGATGCTAATGAAGGAAAAGTTGATAAAAATTTATTGATAAAAAAATATAAGAGATTTAGAAGTATTATAAACTCAGTATCTACTGAAAAACAAATGGATAAGAAATTTGAAAAGATGAGTGGATATTCAATTTATAAAACGATTAAAAAATATACATAATATTAAAAATCTTAGTTTTCAAAACTAAGATTTTTTTATAAGTTTGCTGTATATTGTGATAGACTATACTAGAAGAAGGTGTTAATATGCCAAACAAAGGATTTATTCTTGCTTTAATAATTGTGTTATCACAATTAGCATTCACATTAATTCAAATGCAATTAATGACTTACTATGATTTATATGAGGCTAGTCCTGATTTAGAAGGATATACAAAGACTTTATCACATTTTCTCTTTATATTGAGACTTGTTTTACCTGTGATTATTATTACACAATTTAGAAGAAGAGACTTTTATAAGTTATTAGGAATATCATTAATGATTATAGCTGTGATGCAGTATTTAGTTACACTTACATTCGGATATGTTATTTATGAATACTTAGGATTAAGTATTTCAATGATTAATATTGTAGTTTTAGTAGTATTTAGTATTATGGCATTTAAACAACCGGATTTAAAGGTAACTGCAATAATGCTCTCATTGTTGCTTGCTGTTGCTGTGTTTAGTAATTATGCAGTTGTATGGACACTTAATGAAAGATTAAATGTTCCAGGAGGTTCTCTTGTAAGTGTTACTATAAATCTCCTATTATTTTATTCAGCAATGATAGCGAAAGTTTTCATGGTTATTAAAGAAAGTAATAAGATAGATAAAGAAAATATTGGATTAATCTAGAAATAGATATCGAAGAGGTGAAATATGAGACTAGATAGATTTTTATCAAACTTAAAATATGGAAGCAGATCAGAAATTCAAAAAGCAATTAAACGTAAACTTGTTTATGTGAATGACGACCTAATGTCTGACTCTAGATTTAAGATTGACCCCAGTGTTGATATAGTAGTATTTGATGGAGAGAAAGTATTCTATAGAGATACTATATTATTAATGCTAAATAAGCCTAGTGGATATTTAAGTGCTACTAAAGATGGTAAAGAAAAAACAGTTATGGATTTAATTAGAGAACCTTATTCAAGATTTGATTTAAGTATAGCAGGTAGACTTGATAAAGATACAGAAGGATTATTACTGATAACTAATAATGGAAAGTTAATCCATGATATTATTACTCCTGCAAAGAATATTTATAAGAAGTACTTTGTAAGAGTAGATTCAGATTTTCTTAATCCAAAAGTATTAGAAACTGATTATGAAATTATGGATGGTAGAAGTAATTATTATTATCCATCTACTCCAATAGTAGAGAAAATTAACGATAGAGAATTTTATCTATCTATTAAAGAAGGAAAGTTTCATCAAGTAAAAAGAATGGTTAAACATTTTGACCGATCTGTAACTTACTTAAAGAGAGTAGAAATTGGTCAAGTTTCACTAGACAAATCGCTTAAAATAGGCGAATATAAAGAATTAATTGACTACAAAATATAAAAAAAGACACTTAGTGTCTTTTTATATTTCATTTTTTACGATTTCGATTAGATTATCAATTACGTAATTTAACTCCTCAAATGTTGTCTCATTTCCAATTGAAAATCTAATTGTGGCATCAATATATTCACTTGGTACTCCAATCTCTTGAACAATGTGGCTTGGTTCTATTGATTCACTATCACAAGCACTACCAGTAGATACATATATTCCTTTTTTATTTAAAAGATATGTTATTACAGATCCATCAATACCTTTAAATGATAAATTTAGATTTCCAGGTAATCTATTTTCTCCAATTTCAGGACCATTAAGAATGTAATCAATCTTTGCTTCATCCAGTCTCTTTAGAAACATTTTAGCGTATATATTTAATCTTTCTTCATAGCTTCCTAGGTTTTTCATACCAATTTCCATTGCTTTAGTAATCCCAACAGTATAAGCAACATTTTCAGTTCCTGCACGCATTTTTAACTCTTGTTGACCACCGTGGATTAACGGAGTCAAATGAGTACCGTTTTTAATATATAAAATACCGATTCCTTTTGGACCATGAAACTTATGTCCTGAGATACTTACTAAGTCAACATTTAGTTCTTCTAAATCAAGTGAAGTGTGACATGCTGCTTGGACAGCATCAACATGTAAATAAGTACTAGCTTCTTCGCATATTTTACTAATTTCCTTAATATTTTGGATAGTTCCTATTTCATTATTTGCCATAATGACGCTAACAACTAAGGTATTATCATTTACAAGAGATCTTAATTCGTCTAAATCTATAAATCCTTGTTTATCAACACTTACATAATTTATGATGTATCCTAAATTTTGTAAGAATAAACAAGTATTAGTAGTAGCATGATGTTCAATCTTTGTAGTTATAATTTCACCTTTAGTATTATTGCCGAAGGCAAGTCCTTTTAAAGCCCAGTTAGTTGATTCAGTTCCACAACTAGTAAAATAGATTTCACCTTTTTTACAATTTAATAATTCAGCTATTTTACTGCGCGATTGATTAATAACTTTTCTGTTTCTAATTCCCGCTTCGTGTAAACTAGATGGATTACCAAATTCTGACTTAAAATATGGAAGCATTGCATCTAATACTTCTTTGCTTACGCTGGTTGTAGAAGCATTATCTAAATAGACTTTCATTTGTTTTTTCTCACTAATTTAATAGTTATGTTATTTAAATCCTCAAAATTAATAAATGATAGTTGTTCTAAATGATCTTTACAGTGTAATAGTAAAGTATCATTATCACTAAATAAATCAAGTATTTCAGTAACAAGTTCTTTTACTACAAAAGATTGGTGAATAATACATGGTTCATCATCACCAAAAACTTCAATACTTTTAGAGATGATATGATCTTCTTTAATTGGCATATTTAAAATACGACCCTGAAATACTATATTACCATCTTTTTCAATAATAACTTTTTCTTTCATATAGTCCCCCTTATGAGAATATTCTAAAGAAATAATATATTGCGATTGTTAAGAATAGTATAGCGTTTAAAAATTTAATTATGTGAAGGTGTTCTCTAATAAAGTTACTTGTAGACATAACACCTGGACCTTTAACAGCGATCACTGCGATTATAATTAATGGAACTACAAACATTACATTATATGATAATAATGCAATATAAGCATAGACACTATCTAAGTAGCGTATACCATAGATAATTCCTAAATATATTTGTCCTGTACAAATAAGTTCTGTGACACTTAGTGCCATACCTAAGACAAATGTTAAGATTAATACACTAACTAATCCTTTTTGATTTTCTTCATCATTCATAAGATTAGTGAATGCTTTAACTAACTTTTTATTATATCTTTGAATCCAAGCTGGAAGTTGATTTTTAACTTTTCCATATTTTTGTGACTTACTCATAAAGAAATCATATAGATTAAAGAAAAATAAGAACGAACAAAGCAAAGCAATAAACCAACTTATTATCAGGTTAATAATATGTGCTTGTGAAGCATATTTCCCTAAGAATTCAAGTAAGAATGTACCTATTAAGAAATAAGAAACAAATAAGGCGAAGATATAGGTAATACTTACTAAGATTAATATTTTCTTATTATCACTAAATCCTAGTAAACTTACAAACAGTAAAAGCATAGCGATAGCACAAGGATTAAATCCATCTAATAAACCAGCAAACAGTACAGTAGCAAAACCAGCTATTCCAGTAATATCATCAAATATTTGACCTTGATTCTCAACTACATCTTTAAAAGGATCACTACTTAAGTTAAGAATAGTGAAATCATCTATTGCTTCTTTAATATCTTCAGCATGATTAAAATATTGATCACCTGCGAATAAGATTGGGACTATAGCTTCGCTTTTTCTTATTCCATAAGCTAAATTATAAGCCGCAAATAAATTTGCAGAATCTGCACTCTTAATAATATCGTGTACTTCAACTGTAACACCTTGATTTTCAAGTTTTAATAGATAGTCATTTGCCTGTACATAAGTACTTCCAATTCCACTTTGATATCCAGCTAAACTAGAACACACAAGACAACCCTCTTCTTTAAAGTAAATTACTTTATTTTCAGCTGCATTTATTGGTGATTTTGTAGCCGTTATTGAAAATAAAATAAGGAGAATAAAAGTTATTAATAATTTAGTCTTTTTCATAGTCTGCACTTCTTTCTAATTGTATATATATATTTTATCATACTAATTATAAGTTTTGTATAGAATAGTGTCAAATAAAGCTATAATAATTCACTAATAATTGTATTTTCTTGAATATTTTGTGATATAATTAGTTGTAGAAATACTTGTATGGGGTATTTGAAATATATCTTTATCACATACCAAGTTTGAAGTTTTATTCTTGAGGATTTGATAAAGTTTTTTTATACAAGAAAATACTGGAGGATTACTAATGAAAAAGATGCTAAAATTAGTTATGGTATTACTTATTGTTATGTTTGTTAGTGGGTGTGAGGATAACTCTGTTATCGTAGAGAAAGAGAAATATTTTGTTACTTATGAGACCGATGGTGGAGAAACAGTAGTTGCATATCAGGTTGAAGAGGGTAGATCTTTTACTGAGCCTGATGCAGGGGATAAATTAGGATATACATTTGGTGGATATTATTTAGATGATTCTTTTAATGAATCTTATGATTTTACTAGAGCAGTTGTTGAAGCCTTTACTTTATATACAAAGTGGATTCCAGATGAGTTTTCAATTAGTTTTGAAACTAATGGTGGAAACATAATAGATGATATCTCTTTAGACTTTGGAAGTGATATTGTTATGCCTGAAGATCCTGAAAAAGAGGGATATGTTTTTCTTGGATGGTTTGATGAAGATTTACTTGTAGAAGTAAATTCTGAATTAATAATGGGAACAGAAGAACCTACTTATTACGCTAAATGGGAACCTGGTATTTTTACACGTACTTTTGAGACTAACTGAGGGAACACAATAGATCCTATTACTCAAAAATATGGAACTGTTATTGATATGCCAGACGATCCTGAAAAAGAAGGGCATAACTTTATGGGTTGGTATAATGAAGCACTTAACATTAGTTACATTGCAATGGATGATGTATATACAATGGGAAGTAGTGAATCTACTTTTTATGCTTTGTGGGAACCAAAAGTTTATGAGGTAATTTTATATGTGGATGATGAAGTTATTCTTGAAACTCAATCCGTAGAATATTTATCATTAACTATAGAACCATCTATTCCAGAAAGAGAAGGATATATATTTGATGGTTGGTATGTTTATATTTGGGACTTTGAGGAGCATGTAAGTTTTGAATATGATTTTGCTCTAGAAGTAACAGAAGACATAAGACTCCATGCTGAATGGAGAAGTAACGAAGTTGTTTTAAACTGGAATATCGGTAGTGAGCCTTATATGCTTGATCCAGGAATGAATGGATCAAGTGATGGTGGAGATGTAATAAATCAATTATTTGAAGGATTAGTAAGAGAAATAGAAGGTATAGTATATCCTGGTGTTGCTGAAAGTTGGGAAACATCAAGTGATGGATTAACTATTACATTCCATTTAAGAGAATCTTTATGGAGTGATGGAACGTCCCTTACTGCACATGATTTTGTTTATTCATGGCTAAGAGGAATGAACCCTGAAACTATGTCTGAATATTCTTGGATTTGGGAATATACGAATATAGTTGGAGCTATGGCATTTGTTAATGGAGAAGGGTTAGAAAGCGAAGTTGGAATTGAAGCAATTGATGAGTATACTCTTGAAGTAACTTTGATAAATCCAACACCATACTTTGTATCAATGATGTCTTTTTATCATTTCATGCCTGTAAAACAAGATGTTGTAGAATTAGCTTCAGATTTTTACTGGTCTTTAGATCCTGATATAATTATTTCAAATGGACCATTTGTTCTTACTGAATTTTATTATGGAAGTAACCTAACTTTAGAAAAAAACGACAATTACTGGAGTAAAGAAACTGTTGATATAGACATAATCAATGGGCATTTCATCAATAATGATTATACTGCTTATGCAATGTTTATCGGAGGAGAACTTGATGTTATTCCTAATGTTCCGTTTAATGAAATACAAAATTTACTAGTTAATTCTGATGAATTTTACAGTTTTCCTTTGTTAGGAACATATTATTATAGTTTTAATATGGACCCTGATGGAAACGGAATAAACGATGAAGGAATTTGGATGAATCAAAATCTGAGATTAGCTCTTTCATATTCAATCAATAGAGATCTTATAACAAAACTTCTTGGTTATGGATTTATGGCGAGTACTGGGTTTGTGTCTCCAGGATTTTTAGATGATGAGGGTCATGATTTTTATACTCAATCATCTAGTTTACATTTCTCTACGGATGATTCAATGTATGAAGAAGCAGTAATATTATTTGCAACTGCGGCTACTGAACTAGGAATGACAGTTACTGAATTACAAACATACATTACTAACAATGAAGAATTATTATATAATATTTCTGAAGGTCACAAATTAATTTCTGAAATGGTTCAAGCAATGTGGGCAGAGAACTTAGGATTTACAATCTCACTAGCAAACCAAGAATGGGCAATATTCCAAGCTACAAGAAGTGCGGGAGACTTTTCAATTGCTAGAGGTGGATGGCTCACAGACTTTATGGATCCTTCAGGATTAATAACAATATTCTCATCAAATAATCATTATAACGATCCAAATTATTATAATGATGTATATGATCAATTATTAAGAGATGCACAATCTACTACAGATGTCGCAGAACATTTTGATTTGTTATATCAAGCTTATGAGATATTAATGGAAGATATGCCAGTTATCCCACTTTACCATTATTCTGATACTATAATGATTAGTAACGATGTAACAGGATGGGGAAGAAGCGTTTTAGGATCACTTGATTTTTCACGTGCAACAGTAACAGAAGAAGAGTAATATTGAAAGAACCCTACCAGGGTTCTTTTCGATTAAAAACTGGTGGTTATTTTACTTGAAACAAAAAGTCTAAACCTATATACTAATACTATGGTGATAAAATGGAACAAAAATTATTAGATGCTGTATACAACTTAGTCGATGAGATTAAGGAAAAAAAAGAGTATATACGATTATTAGAATTAAAAAAAATATTAAATACAGATACTGAGATTATTGAGTTAATAAATGCTTTTAATAAAGATAAAATCAAATATGATGAAGTATCTAAATATGGTAAACACCACCCTGACTTAAAAGAGGTAAGATTAGCTCTTACTAAGTCTAAAGAAGAGTTGTTTACTAATACATATATTAGTGAATATAAACAACTTGAAAAAGAAATCCAAAAATTATTAGATGTAATCTCGCGAAAAATCGCTTTAAGCGTATCACCAAAAATAAAACATCCAAATGAGATTGGACTAATAAACAAACATTAAAAGGAGCATAAATCATGGTTGATAGAAAAAGCTTGGTTGTCTACTTTAGAAATCCAAAAGCAATTAAGAAACTAGCTGAATTTGGAGAAATAAAGTATTATACAAAAAAAGGTAAGTACGCAATACTTTATTTAAATAAAGAAGATCAAAGCAAAGTCACAGAAAAATTATTAAAGCTCAAATTAGTAAGAAGAGTCGAAGAATCGTTATTTGAAAACAAGGAATATCAGTTAGAATTCGATGTCAAGTAAAAATACTTGACAACCTATTGAAGTGGTGTTATACTTTGATAGTTGAAAAAATAACTAAGGAGGAAACAATACAATGGCAGTTAAAATTAGATTACAAAGACATGGTTCAAAAAAACGTCCTTTCTATAGATTAGTCGCAGCAGACTCAAGAAGTCCAAGAGATGGTAGATACTTAGAAATCGTTGGTACTTACGACCCTACTTTAGAACCTGCAGCAGTACGAATCGATGAAGAAAAAGCTAAAAAATGGTTAAGCGAAGGTGCTCAATTAACAGACACAGTTAAAAACTTATTCGCTAAAGCTGGCCTTACTTCAAACAAAGAAAATAAATAGGAGCAATTGAAATGGCAGTTAATTATGAAAAATTAATTCACGACTTAGTTCAGCCATTAGTTATGCATCCTGAAGACTTAATGGTTAAGAAATTTTCTGAGGATGAAAAAATGCTTACTATTCAAATTATTGTTAACCAAGATGATCTTGGTAGAGTAATTGGTAAGAACGGACGAATCGCAAATGCAATTAGAACAATCGCTTATGCAAGTGCTTCAAGAGAACGTAAAAAAATAACGATAAATATTGATTCATTTTAGACCCGAAATTTGGGTCTATTTTTTTATTGTTATCTTGTTATATTTTCATTATTTGTAGTATAATAATCACTGAAGAGGTGCTGACATGGAATATAAACTAAAAAATGATACTAAAATCATCTTAAGAGATGTGCTAGTTAGCGACGCTGGTGCGGTGCTAGAATACATACATAAGGTTAATGTTGAATCAAAAAATTTAATGAGAGAACCAGCTGAATTTAAAATGACATTAAAAGAAGAAGAGGCCTTTTTAAAGTCAGCTATTGAGTCAAACGATTCTTGTTTTTTAGTAGCTTATCATGATGATTTACTTATTAGTACTGCTGGATTTAAAGGAAGTGCATTAAAGAGAGTTAATCACCGTGTATCTTTTGGAATTTCAGTATTAAAAGAATATCAAAATCTAGGAGTTGCTAGAATTGTAATGAAAGATTTGATAAAAAAAGCAATAGAACTTAAGAAAACAAAAATGGATCTTGAGGTTAGAGTTGATAACTTTAAAGCTATACATTTATATGAAACTCTTGGATTTATTAAAGAAGGAATTATTAAAAGAGGATTTTATGTAGACAATAAATATGTTGATTTACTGATTATGGGTAAACTACTTTAGGAGGAAAGCATGAATACATTAGAAGTTAAGAATATTAAAAAGACATTTAAGTTGTCTAAAAAACAACAAAAAATTGAAAAAACAGATATTAAACTAAAAATCGCAGTTAATGATTTATCATTTACTGCATTCCCTGGGGAAATATATGGATTACTTGGCCCAAACGGGGCAGGTAAGACGACTTGTTTAAGAGCTATTTCAACGCTGATTAAACCTGATGAAGGTGATATTTTAGTGGGAGGAAGTAGTGTTGTAACTGATTCTTTTGAAGTGAGAAAGAAAATTGGTTTCTTGACAAGTGAATTAAAACTAGAAGACCATTTTACTCCAAATTATTTATATACTTATTTCTCTAGACTGCATAACGTTGAAGAAGATGTTATTGAAGAAAGAAAAAAAGTATTATTTGAAAGATTTGGAATTGAAGAATTTAAAGAAGTAAAAGTTGGGGATTTATCAACTGGTATGAAACAAAAAACTAGTATTGCCATAAGCTTAGTTCATAATCCTGAATATATCGTTTTTGATGAACCAACTAATGGACTAGATGTGCTCACAGCTAGAAGTGTAACTGATTATTTAGTTGAGTTAAAAGAGAGTGGTAAAACAGTTATTTTGTCAACTCATATTTTAAGTGTTGTAGAAAAACTATGTGATCGAGTTGGTATTATTATAAATGGAAAAATGAAAATTAGTGATACATTAGAAAATGTTAAAAAGACAAATTCAAATAATGACTTAGAAGAAATCTTCTTTAACCTTGTAAAAGAAGATGAATTAGCTGGAGGTGGATTCTAATGAAAAATATTGTGACAATATTTAGAAAAGAATTTTACCGTGTGATGAGTGATCGCCGTTTAATATTCACAGCTATTTTATTGCCTGGGCTAGCAATATATATAATGTATACATTTATTGGTAGTGCGATTGGTGGAGAAATTGAAGATATTACTCAACATAAAATGATTATTTATACAGAAAATTTGCCAACTGAAGTTCAAAATTATATTTATACTCAGGAAATAAATCCTGAATACCATATTTATGATTCAGCAGAGCATGATGAATTAGAAGAGATGATTTTGAATGGTGAAGTTGATATGTTGATTCGTTTTGAAGAAACATTCGAAGATGATATTGATAATTTGATTGTGACAGGTATTCAAATTTATTCTAATCCAGGAGAAAAATATAGTGAATATACATACAATGTAATTACTAATGCACTTCATTCATACGCTAATGTAATTGGAATAGAACGATACGGAGATGCATATTATTCATTTGATATGTCTTCAGAGATTATCATGGATGAAGAAAAAGCAGCAGGACAAAACTTTGCAATGTTGTTACCAATGCTTATAGTAATGTTTTTATTTAGTGGAGCAATGAGTATTGGACCCGATTCAATTGCAGGAGAAAAAGAAAGAGGAACTATAGCTACTTTATTAGTAACCCCAGTTAAAAGAAGTGAAATAGCTATTGGTAAAGTTTTAAGCTTAACTGTTATTTCAATGATGAGTGCAACTTCATCATTCATTGGAATTATGTTTAGTTTACCTAATTTAATGCAAGGAGCAGGGGATAATCTTGATGTCTTTATTTACGGAGCATGGGATATTTTAATGTTGTTTTCTGTGTTGCTAGCTACGGTGTTTGTGATTGTAGGATTAGTCGCAGCACTTAGTGCATACGCTAAAAGTATTAAAGAAGCTTCAATGTTAATCATGCCATTTTATTTTATTAGTATGGCACTTGGAATAAGCACTATGTTTAGTGGTGAAGCTAGTTCTGAGTTATGGGTCTATTTTATGCCGATTTATAGTTCAGTAAATCTGATTATAGCTATTTTAACATTTGATTTATCGTTAACTGCGTATCTTATAACAATTTCAACAAGTTTAATTTATGTGGCGATATTCGTTTATATATTAACTAAACTATTCCAATCAGAAAAAGTAATGTTTTCAAAATAAGAGGTGAACAATATGGAATTAATTACGATAGGTAAAATTGTAAATACACATGGACTTGAGGGAACACTAAAAGTTAAGTCATTTACTGATTTTAAAGAAGAAAGATATGCGAAAGGTACGCCTCTCTATATCGCTTTTGAACGTGATTTTATTCCCGTTACAGTAGTAAGTTATAAAGAAGTAAAAACTATTGATTTAGTTGTTTTTAAGGAGTTTACTAATATCAATCAAGTTGAGAAATTTAAGGGTTGCGATTTAAAAATTGATAAAGAATTAATTCACAAACTTGACCTTGATGAATTTTATTTTAGTGAGATAATCGGAATGGAAGTATATAGTGATGACTTACATATTGGGAAATGCATTGATATAAGAGATTATCCTCAAGGTGAAGTACTAGTTGTAAAGATGAGTGAAAAAAATGTCTTAATTCCTTTTAGAAAAGAATTTATTAAAGAAGTTAGCAAAGAAAAAAACATTTTATATTTAATTATGTGGGAGGGATTACTATGAGAATAGATATATTAACTCTCTTTCCAAAAATGTTTAACGGATTTTTAAGTGAGTCAATTATGGGAAAAGCTATTAATAATAAATTAGTTGAAATTAATCTAATTGATTTTAGAGAGTTTTCAACTAATAAACATAAGAAAGTTGATGATTCACCATACGGTGGAGGAGCTGGGATGGTACTTAGTGTACAACCAGTTTATGATGCTCTTATAAGTATTAAGGGATATAAAGAAGCACTTAAAATACTTGTGACTCCACAAGGTGATAGATTTAATCAAACACGTGCTTACAATTTAAAAGATGAAGCACATATTATAATTTTATGTGGGCATTATGAAGGATATGATGAAAGAATAAGAGATTTATTTGATATTGAAATATCGATAGGAGATTACGTTTTAACAGGAGGAGAAATCGCAGCAATGGTTTTAATTGATGCGATAACTAGAGTTATTCCAAATGTTATTAGTAATGATGAATCTCATTTATTCGATTCATTCAACGGTAATTTACTTGAGCATCCTCATTATACAAGACCTAGTGAATTTATGGGGAAGAGTGTACCTGATGTATTAATTAGTGGGAACCACAAATTAATAAAAGAGTGGAGATTAAAACAATCAATTAAAAGAACAAAAGAAAGAAGAATAGATTTATATCATAAATATAAGGAGGAGAACGGGGATGAATAAAGAATTGTTAAAGAAATTTTTCTTTGGAGATAATCTATTAATAGTAATTGTCGGAATACTAATTAGTTTTCTTCTAATAGGTTTTTTGATTTTTGGTCTATCAGATCCAAAATCAACTATGATATCTTCTTCACCATCATTAGTCGAGATTCAAGATACTTATGAAAATAATTTTTTAATAGAATCAAATAGTGATGAATTTGTAGAAGAAAATCCATATTTTATTTTAGATCCATACAAGATATCTCCTTTATCTGGATTAATTCTCTTTTCTAGTGAAGAATATAAAACTTATAAAATAATTGTTAAAGGAAAAACAGAAGAAGCAGATATTGAATATACAAATTATGGTGGGGTGAAGCATTATATTCCTGTATATGGTCTTTATGCTGGATATATTAATACTGTAGAATTGTATGAAGTAATATCTGGAGAAGATGATATATTAGTAAAAACATTACTAATACAAACAGCAGAATTACCTAGTGAAGTAGCACTACCGAGTTTGATTGAAACAACTTATGAGTATTTTGGTGATGATTTAATGATGGTTATGCCAGCTATTAATACATTACCTTCAGCATATGATTTTAATGGTGATGTTAGATGGTATTTATCTACTAATCTTTCGTGGGCTCCTGCGATGCTTGAAAACGGACATTTATTACTTGGAACAAATGAAATAATATCTGATCCATATTATACAACAGGGCTTTATGAAATAGATTATCTTGGGAAAATATATACTGAATTTATGATTCCTGGAGGATATCACCATGATGTTTATGAAATGGATAATGGAAACTTATTAATAGGGACATCTAATTTTGATGGAACTGTTGAAGATATAATTATAGAAGTTGAAAGAACTTCTGGAGATATTTTAAAAACTTGGAACTTAGCTGACTATTTACCTGAATTAGATGGTATGGCTGAAATGTGGACGACTTATGATTGGTTCCACAATAATAGTATTTTTTATGATGAAGATACTGATTCGATAATATTATCAGGACGTCATCAAGATGTAGTTATTAGTATAGGATATACAAGTAGTGAGTTAAATTGGATTCTTGGAGACCCAGAAAACTGGGGAGTAAACATGGTTAGTGAATACTTTTTCACTCCAGTTGGAAGTGATTTTGAATGGCAATACGCTCAACATTCCGCAATTGTCTTAGAAGATGGAAATATATTCTTATTCGATAATGGAAATAATCGTTCAAAATACCGTGAAACTGATATTCCTGCATATAATAATTACTCAAGAGGAGTAATTTATGATATTGATACAGATAATATGACAATAAAGCAAGTATATCAATTTGGAAAAGAACTTGGACCTGAGTTTTATAGTCCGTATATATCAAATGTTGCTTATTACGCTGATGGACATTACTTAATCCATAGTGGCGGACATTCTGAAATTGATGGACAAAACATTAATGTACCTGCACCTTTAAGTGAAGACTTCTTAGATGCTGATTTAAACTCAATTACTATTGAGGTATTGAATGATGAAGTAATGTATCGTTTAGAACTTAGTAATAACTATTATCGAGCTAAGAAGATAACTCTATATACAATAAATACTGGGATAATATTTGGGTTAGCTGAAAGACTTGGGTCTCAACTTGCGACGGACTTATCAAGTGATAAAATTGATACAAGGTTCAATTTCTTTGATACAGCACCAACAAAATATGAAATTGATTTATTTAAGGAAAATGATCGTTTAGTTTTCAAAGGAGCTTTTGATAAAAATGAAATCATCTATCTTTTACTAGAAAATGATCAAGAAGAACTTCTATACTATGTACCTACAGGAAGTAACACTTTCACTGCAATGTGCATTGCAGTATTTGATGGAGATGATACTTATGTAACATTCCATATAAATGAAGAAAATGTTAGTGGAGTATTCAAAGTATATCTTTATGTTGATGGACATAAATACTTTACTTATAAGACAGTTGAATTTAAGTGAAATATATATTGTATATGATATTTAGTTGTGATATAATAATTATCGCTGTTAAATCTAAGTAAATTTTGCTCCGCTTTGGAAATCCTTATGAGCAAATGTAAAAAAATTAAGGAGTGATATTATGTCTCAGCAATTAATGAATGATATTACTAAAGATTATCAAAAACAAGAT
>JAOZRX010000024.1 GCA_029939945.1 Candidatus Izemoplasma sp.
CACAATCTGTGTCTTTTTTTTGTAATTAAGTGAATAAAAATTGTAACTTATATATTATTTATCAAATAAAATCTATTTGTGATAAGATTATTATGTAAGTGATTTACTAATTAAGTTATGGAGGAAGGATATGAAAAAATCATTATCATTAGTAGTAGTTTTATTGTTATTTCTTTTAACTTCTTGTAGTAAAACTGAGGTTGAAGAAGAAATAGATTATGATGAATTAATAATTGAACTATATGGTGAAGAGCTAGTTGATCCAACTGAAGGAGGAACATTGCCACAAGAAGATGTTGCTGTCTATTCACATATATTTTCAAGTTATGCTCTAGTTTATCCAAATTTTGACCAGATGATGTATTCTCAACATTCTAAATTTGTATATGGAAAAGTTATCGCAGAAAGAGATAACAATGTATTTACTAAATCATTATTTTTAGAGGTTTATCTGACACAATTTGATGATGAACGTAAAATAATCAGAATCTCAATAATGATTGACGAAACTTATCTATCAATAGGAGGATTATACGTAATAAATCTTAACTATGTAGAAGGTTATGATTATTATTCATGTTCACAATACACTGATTCTGTCTTTTGGATACTGAGTGGATATATTGGTATTCCCGATATATATTATGAGGATTTAAAAGATTTGAAAGAAGCAGATAAATTCATTAGATACGTTTTTTATTAAGGTTTTATACATTAGAATATAGACATTTTAATATCTTGATATAATTCTATAAATGAAATAAGAGGCATTGATAATTTTAAAAATATCAAAGTCTTTTTTTTTTATTATAATTTCTTTATCAAATAGAGCATTTTTTTGGTATAATTAGAAATAACGAGGAGGCGATTTTATTGAAAGTATTATTTGTTGGAAGTGAGGCATCACCTTTTTCTAAAACTGGAGGTCTTGCTGACGTACTTGGTGCTTTACCTAAAGAATTAGTTGCTTTAGGAATTGATGCTAGAGTAGTATTACCAAAACATGGTGTTACTAAGGAAAAATTTAATGATCAACTCGAATTGGTATGTAAATACCGTGTAACTGTCGCAGATAAAGAGGAGTATTGCGGAATTGAAACAATGGAATTAGATGGAGTAATTTACTACTTCATTGATAACGAGTACTATTTTGGTTATCGAGATACATTATATGGTCATTATGATGATGGTGAAAGATACGGATTCTTCTGTAACGCTGTTATGCAAATGTTTGAACATTTGGATTATTATCCAGATATTATTCAAGCAAATGATTGGCCTACAGGATTGATTCCTTATATTTTTAATACAAAGTATAAACATTTAGAAAAATATAGTCATATGAAAACAATTTTTACGATACACAATATCGCTTATCAAGGAGTTTTCTCAAAACTCTTAATAAAATATTTAGATGTAGAATATGGAAATGAACTAGAATTCAATAATCATATTAACTTCTTAAAATGTGGAATAAACACAGCAAACTATGTTACTACTGTATCTGAAACATATTCAAAAGAAATATTACATCATTACTTTGCTTATGGAATGAGTGATATCTTAGAATGTAGAAAAGATCAATTATATGGGATAATTAATGGAATCGATTATGAGAACTTTAATCCAAAAGTTGATAAACATATCAATTTCAACTATGGTCCTCATAATTATTTAAAAGGAAAATCTGAAAACAAAGCAGTTCTTAGAGACTTCTTTGACTTAAAAGATAATAATTTACCAATTATAAGTATGGTTACTAGACTAACCGAAGCTAAAGGATTCGATTTAGTTAAAGATCTTATAGGAGATTACTTAAGAAAAGGTAAAATGCAATTTATCTTACTTGGTAGTGGTGATGATGAAATCGAAGAATATTATAATTACTTAAAAAATAAATATCCAGGTAAAGTTGGAGTTTATATTGGCTACTCTGATGAACTAGCTAGAAAAATATATGCTGGAAGTGATATGTTCTTAATGCCTTCACGTTTTGAACCATGTGGACTTGCTCAATTAATTAGTTTAAAATATGCAACATTGCCAATTGTTAGAAAAACTGGTGGATTAAAAGATACAATCGTTCCTTTTAATCAATTTACAAAAGAAGGTACAGGATTTGCTTTTGAAAACTTTGATTCAGCTGATCTTGCACAAACAATTGATACTGCATTAGAGGTATATAAAGATAAACCTACTTGGAAATTATTATTAAAACGAGCTATGAAAGAAGATTTTAGTTGGCAACAATCAGCTAAAAAATATATTCAACTTTATGAAAAATTAAAGGAGGAGTAATATGGATACATTAGCCTTAATATTAGCTGGAGGTAGAGGTTCAAGATTAGATATTTTATCAGAAAAAAGAGTTAAACCAGCAGTTCCTTTTGCTGGGAAATATCGAATTGTTGACTTTACTTTAAGTAATTGTACTAATTCAGGAATATATAATATCGGAATCTTAACTCAGTATTTACCTCTTTCTTTAAATGAACATATAGGAATGGGTAAGGAATGGGATTTAAACAGAAGAGATTCAAGTATTAGTTTACTTCAACCTTATAAAGAATGGTATGCTGGTACTGCTGATGCAGTACTTCAAAACATTGAATTCATCAAAAGAAAGAACCCTAAACATATTCTTATCTTATCAGGTGACCATGTTTATAAGATGGATTATAAAAAAATGATTGATTTCCATGAAGAAAATAACGCTAAGTTAACAATCGCTGTACAACCAGTACCATGGAAAGATACTCATCATTTTGGAATTCTTACAAGTGATGACAATAACAAAATTCTTAAATTTACTGAAAAACCTAAAAACGCAGATAGTAATCTGGCATCAATGGGTATCTATGTCTTTAATACAGATGTTTTACTTGAAGCAATAACTACTGTGAAAGATCCAAATCTTGATTTTGGTAAACATATAATTCCTTATTTACTAGAAAATACAGATTTATATACTTACGTTTTTGAGGATTACTGGAAAGACGTTGGAACATATGATGCTTATTTAGATGCTTCAATAGAATTAACAACAACTGTCGATAAAATCAAACTAGATATGTATGATAAAGACTGGAAAATACATACAAAGAGTGAAGAAATGCCAAGTGTTAAGATTGGTAGTAAAGCATCAATATCTCAAGCTCTTATATCTAATGGATGTATTATCGCAGGTAATGTTAAGAGAAGTGTATTAAGCCCTGGAGTAGTAATTCACCCTGGAGCTACTGTTATTGATAGTGTTATCTTAAATCACACAGAAGTAATGCCCGGAGCTTACATCGAAAGAGCAATAATTGATAAAAGATGTAAGATAATGGAAAATGTTGTTATTGGAGATGGAAATGATATATCTCCTAACATTGATAACCCTGAAGTTTTATTTAGTGGGATCAATGTTATTGGTAGTGGTGTCACTATTCCAGAAAATACTATTATAAAACGTAATTGTCGTATCTTCTCAACAGCTAAATTTGATAAAAAAGTAATTGAAACAGGAAGTACATTAAAATAAAAAGGCTAATTTTAGCCTTTTTTTATGATTTCATCAATTACTTTTAAGTAGTCAACTCTTGGACTATATCCTTCTTTAATAAGATATCCAAATTCCTTAATTTCTTCATATTTAATAGATTTTCTACCAGTTTTACTTCGTTTATAGTATTTAACAATATATTTTGTTTCTAATAAATATATTTCATCTTTTGCCTTAAAGAAAATAAGTAAAAAACTAATTCCCCCATGGTTTAAAATACTTTCTAAATGGTTTATTTGATGTAAATGAATATTTGATAATGGAAAACTTGTTTTGTTAGCTGTCTCTTTTGCTTCAAAATCAATATGTCTTCCTTTATATATACCATTATAATCAGTCGTAGAAGGTATTTTATAATAAGCTTCTTTAATTACAGCCCCGCTTCTACTTGGGTAGTCAACTTTTACGATTTGAATCGGGATAGGTTTTTTATGAATTACCGCTATATCATGCACTAAATAGTACTCATTTGTTTCATTAATTATATTTTCAAAAGACATCCCACGGTTGGAATGATTAATCTTATTTGTAGTAAACTTTGATTTTTTGTTTGGATAATTTATCATATAATCACTCCTTACAAGTAAATATATCATAAACTATTCACAAATTATACTTTTTTATAATGAAAAAAATAATGATTAGCCATACATTTACTACTATTTATTAATAATTGTGGTATAATAATATGGAATTAATTATATATAAAAAGGAGGTACATTATGAGCAAAATTAAACTATTTGCACTCGGCGGACTTGGTGAAAACGGAAAAAATATGTATTGTGCCGATATTGATAATAGAATATTTATTTTAGATGCAGGATTAAAATATCCAACACTTGAACTTTTTGGAGTAGATTCAATTATTCCTGATTTTTCATATTTAGAAAAGAACCAAAAACGTATAGTTGGGCTATTTCTAAGTCATGGACATGAAGACCATATCGGAGCAGTTCCAAAGCTTTTAAAAATGATAAATATCCCGATATATGCTTCATACTTTACTTTAGCAATCTTAAAAGATGCAATGGAAGACCAAGGATTAAACCTTGAAGATTATACATTTAATACTGTTTCATCACGTAAAACGTTAAGCTTTGGAAGTGTTAAGATTGACTTTTACCGTGTAACTCACTCGATTCCTGAATCATTCGGCATAGCTATTTCCACTGATGATGGAGTTATTGTCTATGCACCCGACTTTACCTTTGATCAAAACGTAAGTGGTGTTTATAAAACTGATTTTGAAAAATTATCGAGTATTGCAGGAAAAAAAGTACTTGCTTTGCTAGTTGAATCTTTAGGTGCTGAAAGAGTTGGATATACTCATAGTTCAGAAGCACTAGATTATGCTATAAATCAAGCTTTTTATCAAGCAAAAGGAAGAATTATAGTGTCTGCATTTTCAACAGATTTAGTCAGAATTCAGAAAATAATTGATATTGCTTTGAAATACGAACGAAAAATAGCAATTATAGGAAGAAAAACACAAAGAACTGTTGATATCGCTGTTAATTTGGATTATTTGAAGATACCTGAAGATAAATTAATTAGCCTTAGATTTATTGATGACAAAAATAAAAATGAATTAGAAGACGCTGTTGTATTAGTAACAGGTGACAGACATGAACCATTTTATATGTTACAAAGAATGGTCAAAAAACTAGATCGTTTAATTCATATAAATAAAGAAGATACAATTATTTTAATGACACCACCAATCCCAGGAACAGAAAAAATCGCAGCTAGAACATTAGATATTTTATATCGTTATGATACTAATGTTGTTAAAATTAACAAACAAATTTTACCACCATCTCATGCGAGTAGTGAAGACATAAAACTATTGATTAATATTTTAAATCCTAAATACATTTTTCCTGTTATCGGAGAATATCGACATCAATATGCTCTTCAACACCTTTGTATTCAACTAGGATACAATAAGGATAACGTCTTTGTTATGGACAATGGTGGAGTACTAGATATTGAGTATGGTGATCTAGTAAGTTCTACAAATAAAATAGCTAGTGGAGACACGTTGGTCGATGGTATTTTAGATGGTGACTTAAATGATGTTGTTTTAAGAGATAGAGAACTATTATCACAAGATGGAGTATTATTAATTATCGCGAATATTGATGCTAGAAAGAAAACAGTCATAACGACTCCAGAAATAGTATCTAGAGGGTTTATTTTCATGAAAGAAAATGAAGAATTAATAAAAGAAGTAGAAAATATATTTTATAAAGTAGCTGAAAAGATACTTCAAAGTAGATATATAGATTGGAGAGTATTTAGAGAAGCAATAAAGGATGATATTAGCAAGTATTTATATCAAATAACTAAAAGAAGACCAATAATTATTCCTGTATTAATTGATACACAAATAAAAGAGTAGACATTGTCTGCTTTTTGTTTGATTTTCAAAACAAATGAACAAAACCTCATATTTTGAAAGAAATAAGATAAAAGCCTTTACAAAAACGACTAAATTACCTATAATAAGATAAGAATAAAATAAAAAAATTAGGAGGATTTAAATGAAAAAATTATTATTATTAGGTTTAATTTTTACAGTAGGTATTACTCTTACTGGTTGTACTGATGCTGTAGATTACAGTTCAGATATTTCTGATCTTGAAGTTGAAATCGCTACATTAAGACAAACAATCGCAGGATTAGAAAGTGACGTTGAAGATTTACAAAACGCTCCTGCCCCAGTTGACAAAGTTGAATTAAATATAGCTATGATTACTGACTCTGGAACTATCGATGATGAATCATTCAACCAAGGTACTTGGGAAGGTATTGTTCAATATGCAGATGAAAATGGACATATAGCTCAATATTATAAACCAACTGAAGTTAGTGATACAGCTTATTTAGCTGCTATCCAATTAGCTGTACTTGATGGAGCGGATGTCGTTGTTACTCCTGGATTCTTATTCGAATCAAGTATATATGAAGCACAATTTTTATTCCCAAGTGTTTACTTCATCTTAATTGATGGTGTACCTCATACACCTGATTGGCAAACATTTAATACATCTTTAAATACTTTATCAATCTTATTCAATGAACATGAATCAGGGTTCTTAGCTGGTTATGCTGCTGTTAAAGATGGATATACACATTTAGGATATATTGGTGGAATGGCTGTTCCTGCAGTTGTAAAATTCGGTGTAGGATATGTTGCTGGAGCTTATTATGCTGCTAATGAACTTGGTATTGACATCACACTTGGTGATGACGATTACCATTATCTTGGAAGTTTTGCTCCTTCTGATACAAATAAAGCATTTGCAAAAGGTTGGTTCACTGCAGGTACAGAAATAATCTTCTCTGCTGCTGGTGGAGCTGGTGGATCTGTTATGGCTGCTGCTGAAGAAGTAGACGGTGCTGCTACAATCGGTGTTGACGTTGATCAATATTACTTATCAGATACAGTAATTACTTCTGCATTAAAAGGATTAGGTGTTGCTGTTATGGCTGCATTAGCTGATATCGAAGCTGGAACTTTTGTTGGTGGACAAACAATCAGTTTAGGTGCTGCTGAAAATGGTGTTGGACTTCCTATGGAAAACTCTGTATTCTCAACATTTACAGATGCTGACTACGCAGATATTTTAGCTGATCTAGTTGATGGTACTGTTGTTGTTCCTTCAAGTTATGCTGAATTAGCTGCATTCTTAACTGCAAATGGAGCTCCTACGGGAATTCCAACTGAAGCAGTTGTTGAACCTAGTTAATAGATTTATTACAATTATATTAAAAAAAGGGCCTAACTTTATATAGTTAAGCTCTTTTTTTTATTTTTATTCTTTCATAAAATAGATATTATAGTATAATATTATTAAAAGACCTTAAGATTGGAGATGGTATTATGGAGTATGTTGTAGAAATGTTAAACATCACAAAAGAATTTCCTGGAATAAAAGCAAACGACAATGTGACATTACAACTTATAAAACAAGAAATACATGCCTTACTTGGAGAAAATGGAGCTGGTAAATCGACACTGATGAGTGTCCTTTTTGGATTATACCAACCTGAAGAAGGAATTATAAAGATAAATGGAAAAGAAGTAAAAATAAATGACCCTAATGATGCCAACAAGTATAAAATAGGTATGGTGCATCAACATTTTAAATTAGTTCATAACTATAGTGTTGTTGAAAATATTATGTTAGGTGTAGAATCTACAAAAAAAGGATTATTGGATTATTCAGTTGCGAAAGAGAAAATTATTGAATTAAGTGAAAAGTATAATTTAAGAATTGATCCTGATTCATTAATAGAAGATATTAGCGTTGGTATGCAACAACGTGTAGAGATTCTTAAAATGTTATACCGTGATGCTGAAATTCTTATCTTTGATGAACCAACTGCTGTATTAACACCTCAAGAAATTAAAGAATTAATGAAAATTATGAGAAATTTAACTAAAGAAGGTAAATCAATTATCTTAATTACTCACAAATTAAAAGAAATAAAACAAGTCGCTGATCGATGTTCTGTTTTACGTAAAGGTAAATACATTGGAACAGTTGGTGTTAAGGAAACAACTACAGAAAAAATGGCAGAAATGATGGTTGGGAGACCAGTTAACTTTGAAATTGACAAAAAGAAAGCTGTTCCAACTGATGTTGTTTTAGAAGTAAAGGATATTACTGTAGAAGATACTTTATCTAAAAAATTAAAAGTAAACAATGTGTCATTTAGTGTTAAAAAGGGAGAAATATTCTGTGTAGCAGGTATTGAAGGTAATGGACAAACACAACTAGTTGAAGCCATCACAGGATTAAAGAAAAGTAAAGGAACTGTATTGTTAAATGGTGAAGATATTACGCATTTATCAATCAGAAACAGAAACAACATGGGGGTATCTCATATACCTGAAGATAGACATAAACATGGTCTTGTCTTAGATTACTCACTAGAATATAATCTTGTATTACAAGAATATTTTACACCAAAATTCCAAAAATACGGATTCTTAAAACACAAAGCAATTAGAGAAAATGCTGATAAGTTGATTAGTGAATTTGATATTCGCTCAGGACAAGGTGCTATTACAGATGCAAGAAGTATGTCAGGTGGTAATCAACAAAAAGCGATTATTGCACGTGAAGTAAGTAGAAACACAGATTTAATCATCGCAGTCCAACCTACAAGAGGACTTGATGTTGGAGCGATTGAATTCGTACATAAAGAACTTGTTGACTTGAGAGATCAAGGCAAAGCTGTTCTCTTGATATCATTAGAACTAGATGAGGTTATGAATTTATCAGATAGAATCATCGTTATGTATGAGGGTGAACTAGTTGGTGAATTCGATCCAGTAAAAACTACTGAAACCGAATTAGGACTATACATGGCTGGATCAAAAAGGAGTGAAGTATAGTGGGAAAATCGAATAAAGAAGCAAAAAAATTCAATTTTGAAGCATTCTTCACGGGAAAAATGTTTATGGATGTAATAAGTAGCATATTCTCTATCTTTTTAGGGTTATTACTTGGATATATCGTTATGTATTTCTTAAATCCAGAATATGCAACTTCAGCATTCAAAGTAGTAATTGGAAGTTGGAAGCCAATTGAGTTATCAGGTACACAAGCCTTTAATATGGGTGAAATCATGTTTAGAGCAACACCTATTATATTAACAGGACTTGCTATTTCATTTGCTTTTAAAGCAGGTCTCTTCAACATTGGTGTTGTTGGACAGTTTACCGTTGGTGCTGTCTCTGCTATATATGTGGGTGTAAAATGGACATTCTTAGCAGATGTTGCCGGAATGAATTTACATTGGCCAATTGCTTTGCTTGTAGCAATGCTAGTAGGTGGATTATGGGGAGCAATTCCTGGATTCTTAAAAGCATATCGAAATGTAAATGAAGTTGTATCTGGTATTATGCTTAACTATGTCGGAATGTATTTATCAATATATTTTGTTATGAATAATATGTTTAACGCAACATACGCAAGAGCAATGACAATTGAACCATCTGCAGAATTACCAACTTGGGGACTAGAGAAACTCTTCCCATCTCCAAATATTAGTATTGGTATATTACTTGCTTTACTTGCGGTTATTATCACTCATATCATTTTATATAACACAAAAGCCGGATTTGAAATAAAAGCCGTTGGTTATAACAGACATGCAAGTAAGTATGCTGGAGTAAATGAGAATAGAAATATTGCTTTAGCACTAATTATTTCAGGAGCAATCGCCGGACTAGCTGGGGCAATTGTATATTTAGTTCCTGGAAAGTCATTTGCTATTGTTGATGTCCTTGAAGGTCAAGGATTCACAGGTATTGCAATCGCATTACTTGGTTTAACTACTCCAATAGGAACATTCTTAGTAGGTATCTTCTATGGTGTATTACAATATGGTGGATATTTAATTCAAGGAAATTTACTTGGTGGTTTCAAACCTGAAATTGTAGATGTTATTATATCGACAATCATTTATATTAGTGCATTATCATTATTAGTTAAGATGTATATGAAGAAGATTATTAAATTTATTAGTAATTTAACAAAACCAAAAGTAGAAGATGAACAACTAGTATCAGAACCTGAAAAACCAATTGTAGAAGCAAAAAAGGGTGGTGATGAGTAATGGATTTATTCTATCTAATATTACAACTTACCATAGCTAGTGCAGTACCTTTAGCAATAGTTGCACTTGGTGGATTATTCAGTGAACGAAGTGGTGTTATTAACATTGCTTTAGAAGGGATTATGTTAGTAGGTTCATTCGTTGGAGTAATTGTTATTTCCAACTTAGAAGAAATCACTTTCAAAGAAGCATACTTTAGTTCAGAACAAACAGCAGAGTTTATGTTGACATATGAATATGATTATTACGATAATACTGAGAATTTTGAAACGTTATTCGCTGATTTTACTGAAGCAAAAACTAATTTAGGTGAATTACAAGGTGATGTTGATTCAATGACTTGGTATCATGGATTAACAGTGTTCTCTAAAAATTTAATTGATGGTAAAATCGAAGAAGTAATGGACACATTCACATATGAAGAAGTTGCTGCTTATGAAACAGATGTTAGTAATTATGTAGATTCAAATCTTGCAGCTTTAGCTGATTCGATTAACGATGGAGCCATTGTAGACTACCAAGATTTCATTACAAAGATATATGCATATACAACTGTATCTGAACAATATGAAGCATTACTTGCAAGGGTTATAAATAAATCTGAGTTGATACGTGATGACGCTGGAGAATTAATCCTTACAGCGAATAATGAAAAGCTAATGAAACAGGAATTATTCGTTATATTTACTGAAAAATTAGACCCGAATAGTGCTACAGACTACAAAGTTATCGATCAAATAATAGTTGATGAATCTGGAGACAAAACAGTATACAAAATAATACTGGATGATGAGAATCAATTCTTCAGAGGATTGCACTATAGTGTTAGTTTTAAACCTACCAAAGCTTCATTTGAGATAAAAGATTTTTACATAAATGATGATCCTCTAGATAAGTTCAATTCAACAGCAATGTGGTCGATGATTATTTCAATTATTGTAGCTGTTGGTACAATTATTTATGCTATTTTACGAAAAGTTAAGATTGATTTCATTATTTTAACAGGTGCAGTCATAACATTGGTAGCGTTAACTGTTATGTTGACACAACTACATCTTGAATGGAATATTCAAACAATGGCATTTATTGGCTTAATGGTTGGTGGATTAACAGGACTTATCTATTCCGCATTCCATGCTTACGCAAGTGTTAGTATGAAGGCAAACCAAGTTATTAGTGGTACAGCACTTAACATGTTTGCATTAGCATTTACAGTATTCTTCGCAAGACAAATATTTGGAGTGAAGAAAATCGACTTAACAAATAGTTACTACATTGCAAAAGTACCATTGCTATCCAAAATTCCATTTATTGGAGATATCCTATTTACAAGTACATATCTTTCTACATTCATTGTAGCAGTAATATTCGTTATAGCTATTATAGTACTGTATAAAACAGCATTCGGATTACGTTTAAGAGCATGTGGAGAAAACCCACACGCTGCAGACAGTTTAGGTATTAACGTATACAAAATGAGATATTCAGGTGTGTTAATCAGTGGATTCTTCGCCGGTATTGGTGGAGTTGTATTTAGTTTAAGTTTCTCAAACAATTTTGATGGAACAGTAGCTGGATTTGGGTTCCTTGCCTTAGCTGTATTAATCTTCTCAGCTTGGAAACCAAAAAGAATTATCTTTATTGCGTTATTCTTTGGGTTTATGAGGGTGCTTAGTAC
Organism: Candidatus Izemoplasma sp.; assembly: GCA_029939945.1. Lineage (GTDB taxonomy): Bacteria > Bacillota_I > Bacilli_A > Izemoplasmatales > Izemoplasmataceae > JAFGXW01. The sequence continues at coordinate 11,860 of JAOZRX010000024.1, forward strand.
ACAATATGCTCACATTCCAATCCTGAAAGAATTACCTGCAGATACAAATCTGTATAATACTCTTCCGTATATTGCAACAATTGTAGTACTTGCATTTGTTTCGAAAAACTCTCAAGCTCCAAGAGCTGCAGGAGAACCATACGACACAGGTAAGAGGTAAAGTACAAAATATAAAACAAAGAGTTGTCAATTTAATTTAATGACAACTCTTTTTATTTGAAATTATATTTTTTCTAACAAAAATCCTCTAATTGTTTCTCACTAATCTTGCTAAGCAAGTAAACTGCACTAAACATCGCAACAGTAACAACAACGAATGTTACATTAAAACCGAATAGATTTATAATCAAGGCTCCAATCAGTGGTAAAATAACAATTAATATATTTAATGATCCTCTTATTCCTAAATATTCAACTCTTTCAGTTTTAGGGATAATATCAAGTAAATACGGCTCAAATCCAATCTTTCTTCCACTTATCATGAATCCTAAGATGAAGAAAATAACAGCGAAATACTCAGGTGATGTAGTTCCTAAATAAATAGCAAGCAATGGATTTAATCCCCCTAAAGTGATACAAAATCTTACAATTGCTTTCGCATTTAACCTTTTAGCTAAAAAGCCCCAAACTATATTAGAAAATATTGTACCTACTGTTAGAACAATTAGGTAATATCCAATGAAACTATCATCAATATTGAATCTTTCTTTTGCATACAACATATAAAATGGAAGAATCATAATACTAAATCCAGCTAGATTCTCAACAATGATAAATAATTTAAAACTAGAGTCTTTTCTAAGTATTGAAGGTATCCTTTTAATAAAACCTGTCAATGTTTCTTTGCTTTCACTAATGATTGAAGGCGATTCAGGTAGTATTATAAATCCTAAAGAAGCTATCGCTAATCCTACTGCACCAATTACTAAACTAATTGTGTAGTTTAGCGGATAATCAATTCCAATAGAGAATATTCTTGCTATTACTAACCCCCCTAAAAAGGCTGCACTACTTCCAAAAAATTGCTTAATAGTATATAAACGAACTCTTTTTTCACTACTTAAGGATTTAGCGATTATATCAGAATACGATAATCCAGCAAATCCTGCACTAATACTGAATAAAAAGACAAAGAAGAAGAAACTATAAATGGTCAACATAGGATTGGTTTCACTTAAATAATAAGTAAATATTGACATCCCAAGAAATGCAGAACTTCTAATATAGATTCCAAGAAGTAAGTATTTCTTTTTATACTCTTTTTTCTTTAAGTAATGACTAAAAATTACATTAAACATTAATGGAACTCCAAGCATAACGCTATATAAAGCTCCAAAGATGACCTTTGATTCAGTTAAAGTTGTAATTAAAGCTGGAAATACTGTATTTAAATCTAGCATTGAATGAGTCAAAGCTAAAAAGAATCCGTGCCATATAAAAGCAAAATAGATGTAATTAGGTGACTTTGTAAATTTCATAAACATTCTCCTTAAGTCAAATTCATTCTCATTATACACAAAAAATAATAAAAGTGTTAATTCAGCGCAATTATAATTTGTTTTTTTTAAATAGAAGCCTTATTTATAAACATCACTAATGACTTAAATACCTATTGACAAAAAAAAGATAAGTTATATAATATTAGTGTGCATATGCACATAGGAGATGATATTATGAGTAGTCGCAAGAAAAGATATGCTAGAAGACTTGATAACTCAAAAACATTTATGCCTGTTGGAATAAATAAGAATGATAATGAGGTAGTAAGTGTTAATCTAGATGAGTTTGAAGCACTTCGTTTATGTGATTATGAAGGTTTATCACAAATTGAAGCAGCTGAAGATATGCAAGTATCTAGAGCTACTGTACAAAGGTTATTATTATCAGCTAGAAAAAAAGTAGTTGATGTAATCTTAAATAATAAGATTCTAGAAATTAAAAACGATATTGCAAATATCAAACTAAAAGGAGAAAGTAAAATGAATATTGAAGAAAAAGTAATTAAGAACATCGCATTCCCAACAAGTGATAAAGTGACTGTAGATGGTCATTTTGGTCATACAAGAGAGTTTGTAATTTATACTGTAAAAGTTACAGATATAACTAATGTTGTTTACGTTACTCCACCACCACATAAACCTGGTATTTTACCACAATTTTTAGCAGAACAAGGTGTTGATGTAATCATTACAGGTGGAATGGGACAAATGGCAGTAGATTTATTCCAAAGAAGTGGAATAGATGTAGTTTTAGGAGCAAGTGGACGTATAGATGTCAATTTAAATGAATATTTAGGTGGGTTTTTAACTTCACAAGGTAGTATTTGCCAACATGATGATAATCATGTCTGTGATAATTAGGAGGATATTATGAAAATAGCAATTAGTGCAACAGAACAAAACGAAAATAGCCGTGTATCAGATAGATTTGCTCGTGCAGAGTACTTTATTATTTACGATCATGACTCTTTAACATTCAAATCAATCGAAAATCCAGCTAAAAAAGAAGGTAGTGGAGCAGGTGGAAAAGCGGTCAAAGTATTAGGTGATTTAGGCGTAGATATCGTCTTAGTACCTGAACTTGGTCCTAAAGCACTCGATGCTTTAAATGCTTTTGAAATCAAAAGTTATCAATACCCAAGAGAAAAAACAGTGAGAGAAGTAATTTATATGTATTTTGAAAAGAAACTTCCTGAATTATTAGTATCTACTAGTAAAGGACGTCACTAGTGAAAATAGCTATTCTTAGCGGTAAAGGTGGTACTGGAAAGACAACTCTTTCGGTCAACCTTTTTTCATTTCTTAAAAAAGCAACTTTGATTGATACAGATGTTGAGGAACCAAATAGTCATTTATTTTTGAAAGGCTATGATTTATTAGAAGAAGGTGTTTATAAAAAACACCCAGTTGTTGACGATGAAGCATGTGATTACTGTGGTGCTTGCGGGAATTTTTGTAACTTTAATGCAATAATCCCAGCTAAAAAGAAAGTTTTAGTCTTCCAAGATCTTTGTCATGATTGTGGAGGATGTAAATTAGTTTGTGAAAGTGGTGCAATTTCTTACAAAGATAAGGAAGTAGGGAAGCTATATCACTCAACTATTGCAAAAAACAAGAAATTCATCTATGGAAATCTAAATGTTGGTGAGGTTTCTGGTGTAAGAATCATTGAATCTTTAAAAGAAATATCAAAAAATGAGGAAATATTACTTATAGATAGCCCGCCAGGAACAAGTTGTTCCACTGTGGCTGCCATAGAAGGGGTAGATTACTGTATAATTTGCGCTGAGCCTACGCCTTTCGGTCTAAGTGATATGAGAATGGTTGTAGAGCTATTAAGAGCTCAAAAACAAAATTTTGGGGTTGTAGTTAACAAAAGTAACCTAGGAAATGACGATATTTATCAATATTTAGACGAAGAGAACATTGAATTACTCGAAAAGATTAAATTCGATCGAGAATTCGCTAGTATTTTAGCTGAAGGAAAGATTTTAATTAATCATTCTGAATACTTTAGAAATAAAATGAAAAATATTGTAAAAAAAGTAATGGGTGATAATTGTGATCAATGAAATAGTAATAATTAGTGGTAAAGGTGGAACTGGTAAAACCAGTTTTACTGCTTCAATAATCCCGTATTTTGATGATTTAGTTATTGCTGACTGCGATGTTGATGCTCCTGATTTAAATATCTTGATAGATGGAGATATTGTTGAGGAAAGAGACTTTATTGGCTTCCAAAGGCCAGTTATCAACTATGATAATTGTCTTAAATGTGGTATTTGTGCTACTTCATGTAATTTTGGAGCTATTAGTGACGATATTGTTATAAATGAGTCACTTTGTGAAGGTTGTAAAGTATGTGAATACGTTTGCCCAGCTAATACAATAACAATGCATGATGCAATTGTTGGAAAAATATATCATCGTAAAACAATATTTGGACCAATGATTGATGCAAGATTAATTCCAGGTGAAGAATCTAGTGGTAAACTAGTTGCTGAGGTAAGGAAACTAGCCAGGGACATCGCTTATAAGGAAAATAGAAATACAATAATTATTGATGGGTCACCCGGTATTGCATGTAATGTAATAAGTGCAATAACTGGCGTATCAAAGGCAATTATTGTTACTGAACCTACCGTTTCAGGATTACATGATCTTAAAAAAGTAATCCATTTAGTAAGAATGTTTAGTGTTCAAGCAAAAATCATTATCAATAAATACGATTTGTCGCTTAGTAAAGCCAAAGAAATTAGAGATTATATTGATTTAATGGGAATGGAAGTTATATTAGAAATACCATTTAATAGAGATATTGCAGAAAGTATAAATAATTTGCAAATTCCATCAACAACAGAGATTCCTTTTTTCTCATCAGAAAAATGGTTTAATTTTATTGAATATTTACGAAAATAAAAGAAGCAAAATTGCTTCTTTTGTTTTTTGCCTATAATAATATATGATAATATATATATAATATTATATAATAAGGGGCATATTATTCATTTCTTTTTTAAGACCTCTTTTATTCGTTTATTTCGCTCCTTTAATGCGCGTTCATATTTTCCTGTTTCTTTACCTTTAAAATAGATTTTATTTTTTAAGTCATTTGGAAGGTATTGTTGATAAACAAGGGCTTCATTAAAGTCATGTGGGTATAAGTACTTATCTTTGTCTTCAAAATTAGCCATATTAATAATTTGATTAGGTATTTTAGGTGTTTTACCAGCATTCACATCATCTAGTGCCTTATCTATAGCGCTTACTGCGCTATTTGATTTTGGAGAAAGCGCCATATCAATGACTAACATACTCAAAGGAATACGTGCTTCAGGAAATCCAACTCTTTCGCAAGCTCTAGCACAAGCATCCATTTTTGTAACCACTGTTGGGTTAGCTAAGCCAATATCTTCATATGCAATAACAGTCATTCTTCTTAAAATACTGTCTAAATCTTCCATCGCAATTAATCTAGCAAGGTAATGAAGAGAAGCATCAACATCACTTCCTCTAATAGATTTCTGAAAAGCACTTAAGATATTGAAATAATTATCTTCATCCTTGTCAAGTGATAAATTTGGCTTAAATAAGACCTTTTTAGTCATTTCTAGATTTATTTTTTCATTAGGATAAGTCATATTTAGAATCTCTAAACTATTTAAGGCTGTTCTTATATCACTATTTGAGGAAATAGCGATATATGAATATACATTTTCTTCTAAAGATGATGTTAACTCCTCTTTATAGTCTTTATTCACCTGTTTTAAGCGTTTTATTATATCTTCTTCACTAATTCCTTTTAGTTTTAAAACGTGTGTTCTTGAACGAACTGCAGGGTTTACAGAGTGGTATGGATTATTAGTTGTAAGACCGATCATAATAATGTTCCCATTTTCAACATGTGGGAGCAAAAAATCTTGAATATCTTTGTTCATTCGGTGAATTTCATCAATAATTACTAAAGCTCCATAGTTTATGCTAACCTGGACTATTTCTCGTAATTGTGCCTTTTTATCAGTTGAAGCGTTAAATTTATAAGTGTTAATTCCAAAATTATTAGCAATCACAGTCGCAATCGTAGTTTTCCCAACTCCAGGTGGTCCATAGAGGATCAAACTGAACATTTTATTGTTATTAATCATCCTTCTGACAACACCATTTTTACCAACAATGTGTGTTTGTCCAACTATTTCATCTAAAGTCACAGGTCTTACTCGATATGCTAAGGGTCTTTTGATTTCCAAAATAATCACTCCTATCATTAAAATTATAACATAATATGATATTATATATGTAACAAGATGAATATAAGTCTTTTAAATTGCAAGAGACAATAAATAGTGATAAAATAACGTTGCGAGGTGATATTAATGGAAAAAACATTAATGATTCAAGAAATTAATCGACTTAAAAAAGAGAAAAATGCGGTTATACTAGCGCATTACTATCAAGATGGTGATATCCAAGATATCGCTGATTATACTGGTGATAGTCTTTATTTAAGCCAAATAGCTAGTCAAACAGATGCGGATGTTATCGTCTTTGCAGGAGTTCATTTTATGGCTGAAACAGCTAAAATACTATCTCCTGAGAAAACTGTGTTATTACCCGTAAAAGAAGCCGGATGTCCAATGGCTGATATGGTCACAAAAGTCCGATTATTAAATTATAAAGAGAAACATCCAGATAGAATAGTAGTTTGTTACGTCAATTCAACAGCTGAAGTAAAGGCTTTAAGCGATATTTGCGTAACAAGTAGTAATGCTGAGAAGATTATCAAAAACTACCAAGGACAAAAGATGTTATATGTTCCAGATAAAAACCTAGGAACATATTTAAGAGAAAAATATGATCTAGATATGGAAGTTTGGCCAGGTTTTTGTTGTATTCATAACGATTTAACCTTAGATCAAGTAGCAAAAATGAAGAAAAAGTACCCAAAAGCAGAACTTATTGTTCATCCAGAAGCAAAACTAGAAATAGTTAAGGTATCTGACTTCGCAGGAAGCACTAAAGGATTGCTTAACTACGTTATTAAAAGCAATCATAACGAATTTATTGTTGGTACTGAAAAAGGAATCATTCATACTATGAAAAAAGCTTGTCCAGATAAGAAATTCCATATTTTATCAAATGGGTTAGCTTGTTACGACATGAAATTAACTAGATTAGAAGATGTATATCTAGCTTTAAAAGAAGATAAATATGTAATTGAAGTAGAAGAAAATATAAGATTAAAGGCTTTTGAAGCCCTTAATAAGATGATGAAACTAAGTTAGGTGATAATATGTTACAAATTAAAACAGACGTTGTCATTGTAGGCGCAGGCCTAGCAGGGATTTATACTGCCTTAAATATCGATTCTACAAAAAGAATCGATATTGTTGTGAAAGAGTCCCTAGTAATCGCAAATAGTAACCTAGCTCAAGGCGGAATAGCAGGAGAGTTAGATTTTATTCAAGAAAATATTGATCTTCACATCGAAGATACCCTAAAAGCAGGAAGTTATTTAAATAATAAAGAAGCTGTAAGTGTTTTAGTTACTGAAGCAAGTGAAAATATAAAGAAACTAATTGCTTATAACATTGATTTTGATCGAGATAAAAATGGAGATATCCTCTTAACTAAAGAAGGAGGACACAGTACAAGAAGAATTTTACACAGTGGTGGAGATGCTACTGGAAAAGATATAATGAATGCTTTGATAATTGAATGCTTTGAAAGAAAAAACATTCATATCCATGAAAATATGATGGCTCTAGAATTACTTTATAAAGATTTTGCTTGTTTTGGAGTAAGTTGTTTAGATAAATCCAATAAATCAATCCAATTTATAGCTAAAAATACAATTTTAGCTACTGGAGGTATTGGAAATATCTATGGAAGTACAACAAATTCTGATATTGCAACCTCAGATGGTATTGGAATGGCACATAGAGCAGGTGTTAAACTTGAAAATTTAGAATTCGTTCAATTCCATCCTACTGCATTTCACAGTGAAATTACTAAAAGTCGTATTAAATTCTTAATATCTGAGGCAGTAAGAGGAGAAGGTGCTTATTTGCTAAACTCTGAAGGAGAGCGTTTTATGAGTAAATATAGTCCGCTTCTAGAACTTGCACCACGTGACAAAGTTTCTCAAGCAATCTATCGTGAAATGTATGATACTTGGACTGATCATGTTTACTTAGATACTACTCATTTAGATGAAAAATTTTTAAAAAAACGTTTTCCAACTATCTATAATCGATTAAAATTAGACAATATTACTATGGGGAAAAATTTAATTCCTGTTTCTCCTGTGCAACATTTCAATATTGGTGGAATAAAAGTAGATTTAAATGGATTAACAAATATGAAAAATCTATATGCTAATGGTGAATGTGCATCTAATGGAGTACATGGAGCAAATAGATTAGCCTCTAACTCATTGTTAGAGTGCATAGTATTTGGAAATAGAATTGCAACTGATATTAATAGAAAAACATCTGAAAACATTGAATTTAAGAATAATATAGAACAATATAAGACATATCAATACAATTACAAACCAATTAAACGTAAACTTGGAACGATAATGGATGAATACGTCGGAATAGTAAGAACTGAAGTAGGGTTATTATTTGCTAAAAAGCAAGCAGTCGATATTGAGAAGAATCTTATTAAGTACCCAAATAACTCAAAGCCTTACTATGAAGCCCTTAATATGGTCCAAACTGCAAATATTATTATTAATTCTTCACTAAATAGAAAGGAAAGTATCGGTTGTCACTACCGAATTAACTAAATATGAAGGCAAACTATCATACTCACCACTATTTGTGTAGACATGCAACAGGAAATGCAGAAGATTATGTTAAGGAAGCATTAAGAATAGGCCTTAAAGAGCTTGGAATAAGTGATCATGCACCAAATGTACGTGTCCATGATCATGGTGTTAGAATGCAACCTAGTGATTTACCAGTGTACTTAAAAGATATTGAGAGCGTTCAAGAGAAATATAAAGGACAAATTAAGGTTTTAAAAGGACTTGAAGTAGAGTATTTTTATGACCATGAAGTATATTACGAATTTCTACGTGAAAATGTTGACTACTTAATACATGGGCAGCATTATATATCAATGACAAAGCAAATGAGTGATCTAATTAGTGGATTTTCATTAAAAACTGTTCCAGAAATTAATAGATATGCAGCATATTTAGAAGATGCTATTGAATCTGGACACTTTGATATCTTAGCACACCCCGATTTATACCTTAATAGTTATAGCCAATTTGATAAATATGCAGAAGATGTAGCAAGACGAATATGCGATTCAGCAAAAAAACATGATATCATCCTCGAATATAACGCAAACGGATATCGAAGAGGTGGTAAAAAAACAAAAAATGGATTTTTCCCAAACTACCCGAGATTAGAATTTTGGAAAATTGTTAAAGAATATAATTGTAAGACAATTTTTGGAAGTGATGCACATTTACCAGAATTTTTATATAACGATACGGTACAAGAAGCAGAAGAAGACTATAAGAAATTGGAACTAAATAATGTCGAATTTCTAACACTAAAAAAATAACGAAAAAGGATGTAAATAGCATCCCTTTTTTTATACCAAATTTGCCCTCTAATCGGATAGTGATATATAGGGGAATATTATCACTCACTTTGAATTAGGACATGAGACAGTTAAAATTTTAGTTCTGAATTTACTCTCATTCAAGCAAAAGAAGTAGAGTGGAATAAACATACTCATTGAATACAAATGAATATGTTAACCAACATAAAAATAGCAGTTTTGTATATGCAAACAATATAAAGAGAGGTATATACACCCTTTTCAAAGAGAAAAGAACCGTTTCACGTCAATTCTATTTACTTCCTATAATATATATTATGTTAACCTGTCTATGCATTTAAACAAAGCCAATACAGTCAACTGTGTGGACAAAGTGGAAAACTATAATACCACTTCTTTCGTCTTCTTTTTACTTCTCTCCTAAAATCAAATAAAATCATAGTTGTAAACTTCACATTCAAAAATCAATAAAATGCTATTTTATAAGAATCGACTTTTTCATTATTAATCATATTCAAAAATTACTAAATTCTTATTACTTTTTCGCTCATTTGATTTTTACAATATGTTAACAAGAATACTATTTATTGGAGCCTCTATTTTTAATCGGGTTTTAGTTCTATTCACTATTAGTAATTTCATTCATTATGACATATTATTATTAGTATATTTTCTAGTGATTCATTCATAATCTTTTTCATCATAATTCCACTTCTTTTTTATTTCTATTTTTTTATACTATTTTTCTCTAAAATTTTATCATCTAATTTTTCTTTTATTTTGTATAAAAAAAGCGAAATTCATTTATTTCGCTTTTTGTGCCTTGTTCTTCTTATGATAAAAATAGAAAGGCAAATACCAAATCGACATTAACAATGATACAGTAATGTACACTCCAATTAAATATAACGCTTGCCCTGATCCTTCAAATAATTCGAATGGTGTTCCATCACTTTCAGCTAAAAAGAAAAAGTTTGTATCAAGGATTGTATTTATTATTATTAAAACTACAGCCGAACCTACCATTGCCACATAACTTTTCTTGAATGATTTAAATGTTGGAATGAATTCCAGTACAAATAACATATAAATATACATAAAGAAGAAAAACATATGACCAAACATGTATTGATAGAACCTAAATTTATCAACACTAAATGGAATGTCTGGAAACATGACCGATATAATTCCACCAAATGACCAAAAGAAACCTATTTCAAATATTAAGAACTTTTTTGTGTACATTGCGATGATTGCTAAGAACAATGCAATACCACAAACTCCTAAAGGAATTCCGTCTTCCCATGTCCATATTCCATTTCCTATCTTCCAAGCATATAATGCGAACTCAAATAGTAATGCAAATGATGCCATTGAGTATCTAACTCTCTTCTCATATTTATAGTTTCTTAGTTTATCTCTATAAATATAGATAAGGATTGATCCAATAACGATAGCTATTAGTAATGATATATGTAATAACCCAAATTCTACAAATTCTATTCCTGGTACATCTGAGAAAAACTCTTTCATTATTTTTCCTCCTTTTAATTCTATTCTAATTGTATTATAACACGATTCTTATGATATTTAGTTCGTATAACAAACTATTGTATTGTTTTATATATTATTATATATATTAATTTCCTCCTATGTTATTATATATATGAGGTGATTTTATGAGCAAAGTCGTATTGATATTTACTGGTGGTACAATCGCTATGGAAGTTGATTCTAATTTACATGGAGCAATTCCTAGTTTATCGCCAAATGAAATAGTTTCAGCATTAAGTGGTATTGATGAATTTGATAACTTAATTGTTCATGATTTTTCAAGAAAACCTTCTCCTTCAATTACTCCTAAAGACATGATGGATATAGGAGATTTAGTTAACGACTTTTTAAGCAAGGATACTATAGTTGGAGCTATTGTAATTCATGGAACTGATGTTCTTGAAGAAACTGCATTTTATTTAGATACGGTTGTAAATTCTAATAAACCTGTTGTACTAACTGGTTCTATGAAAAATGCTAGTGAATTAGGATATGATGGATTAACTAACTTAGTATCTAGTATTAAAGTATGTATGTCACCTAAATCCGTTGATAAAGGGGTACTTGTTGTAATGAACGACACAATTAACAGTGCTCTAGAAGTAACTAAAACTCATACAATGAGTTTAGATACTTTCAAAAGTATTGAGTTTGGTCCTTTAGGAATTATTGATCAAGGTGAAGTTATCTATTATCGTAATGTTACTCATAAGAAAAATAATAAATTTGAAAATAAAATTAATGATGATACTTACTTATTTAAGGTATACGCTGGAATGGATGGACATTTCATTGATTACTTAATAAGTAGGAATGCTAAAGGTATTGTACTTGAAACATTAGGTAGAGGAAATGTTCCTCCAATGATGTTAGATTCAATAAAAAAAGCTATTTCTTTAGATATTGAAATAGTATTAGTTTCAAGATGTTATTCTGGTAGAGTATTAGATACTTATGCCTATGAAGGCGGCGGTCGTGATTTAACTAATCATGGTTGTATTCTTGGTGGTAATTACAATGGTCAAAAGGCTAGAATCTTGTTAATGTTAGCTATTAGTAATAACTATTCACACGAACAAATAATTAATTTATTTAAATTATAAATACTTTTTATTGTGTTGAGACCTGTTTAGCGGTCTCCAACACCG
>JAOZRX010000025.1 GCA_029939945.1 Candidatus Izemoplasma sp.
TATTCTCATCCAATGCCAATTATTCCTGAAATGGGATACTTCTGGGGTAACGCTGGAACTATGTACTCAAGTGCATGGAACGGAACAGTTACACCTGCTGAAGCTGCTGAGACAGCACAAACTGGATTTGACACTCAGGCTAATTAAATTAATTAACTTATAGTTTAAAGGCCATGGAAACATGGCCTTTTCTATTTTTTAAGAAACGGATGTGGTGAATTAATGAATAAATTTATTGAAAAGTTAAAAGAGTTTAATAAAGAATTTAAAGAAAAACTAATTACACCTTTTATTGAGAAGGTTTTAAAACCAATATGGAAAATTGTAAAACTTGTATTTTATGTTGTTTTTTATCCAGTTAATCTATTATTAGATTTATTGGCTAAATTACCATCTTTTGTTATTGCAATTTTTTCTGTATTTATATGGGGATTTGGACAATTAATAAACAGACAATATGTAAAAGCATTAATTTTCTTCTTGCTTTTTACATTATTATTGTTTGTTGAATTTACTACAGGTAGTTATGGACAGGAATTTGATTTATATAATGATAAAATTCCTGGGAATGAGATTGAAGAAGAACTATCAAATTATCTTCCAACATGGTATTACTATAATTTAAAAGAAATAAATCCTACGAGTGCATTTGCATATGAAGATTTTGATTTACTTCATGATGTAGCTGCTTCAAATGGTTATACATTTGATGAAGATACACTTACATTTTATGATGAATCTAACGCTGTAATTGGAGTAGATAATGTTACATACTCGAATGAAGCAATGTATGCTTTTTTAGGTGAACAATTAAGAACTATCGAAGATGAAGTTTTAACTGAGCTTCAAACTACTGGTGATATTGATTTGCTTATTGTTGATTTTGTCAAAAGAATTGAAGTATTAGGAATTCTTAATCTTCAAGCTATTGAATTAATAGTAGAAGATGAAAATTATGATGCATTAATTAGTGATCAAATTCCATTAAGTGCAACAGAAATTTTAGTTAATGATGGACATACTGTTGATGAAATAGGATGGAATTTAACTTTATCTACTTATATTACTGATAATCAAACTGCGTTAGAAGAACAAGCTGAAACTGATTTAATTGATGCAAAACAAAGTGAATTAATCTTAGAAATTGATTCGTTAGATCAACTTGCTGATCTTTTAGCTAAACAAAATGTTCTTGGTTTTGTAAATGATCTTATTGTTGAGCAAGCAGAAAGAGATATAAGATTAGGTGGGAATTTTGAGGATTTACGACTTGAAAGGGCCACATTGATTGCTACAAATGATCTTGTTGATGATGATCATATTGTAGATGAAATAGGTTGGGATGATACATTAGCAAATCATCTTAATGATAATTATGAAAATTTCATAGTCCAAGCTGAAAATGAATTAATTAGCGAGGAATATTTAATAATATATGACGATGTTTATGAAGCATACGATCGTCAACAAACAGCAATCTATTATTTAAACTATTACAATAGTCATTATAATAGTTTATTTGGAGATTTAATTTTACAATATGATTCAGTTGCAAGTTTTGCCGATATGATGCAAGAACGTTTAGGTCAACTGACAAATATGGATAATGATGATTATAATAAAATGTTATCACGAATATATTTCCAATATAATCCAGAATTGTTTGATACACTTGTAGATAATGTAGACAATGTATTTTATGAAAGAACTGGATTCTTTGTAAAAGGTGCTTGGGGACTTGTAACAATGGGTAGTATTCCTCAAACAACTTTAAATCAACATAAAGTAATTCAATTTTTACTTCCAAGTTCAGGAACACAACAAATTACAGCTTGGAATATAGAAATAGAAGGACATCATTCAACGCAATTACTTTTAAGAGGTATAATCGCAATGCTTGTTTTAGTGTATGTTATATTCATATTCATATGGAATATAAAAGATGCATATCGAACATCTAAAGAGATTAAAGAAACAAATGAAGTACCAAATGAAAAAGAGTATTTCGCAAATGTATACGAAAACTTCTTTGAATATATTGTACTTACACCTGCATTAGTGTTAATTACTTTTATTAGTGTAATGCCAATATTCTTTGGTCTTGCAGTAGCATTTACGAACTATAATATTGAAAACTTGCCACCTGGACAGTTAATTAGTTGGGTAGGATTTGAAAACTTTATTCAAGTATTCAGTGTAACTTCAGGTAGTTCAATTGACTTTGGTGGACAATTTTGGAAAGTATTCTCGTGGACATTGATTTGGGCGTTTGCTGCTACATTCACATGTTTCTTTGGTGGATTTGTTCAAGCTGTTATTTTAAATAATACAAGAGTAGTATTTAGAAAAGCTTGGCGTTCAATTTTAATATTACCTTGGGCAATGCCAGCCTTAATTTCTCAAATGATCTTTAGAGTTATGTTTAACGATAATGGATATGTTAATCAAATATTACTTAGAACTGGTATTACTCAAGTATTTATTGATTGGGGAATGATAGGAAGATCATTCGCAGATGCTGGAGATGGTCTTCAAAGACTATTCTACTTCGGTGAAAAGAATTTCCAATGGTTAAGTAATGAAGCAAATCCATGGTTTGTAAGAGTATTTATTATTGTTTTAAATGTATGGCTTGGATTCCCATTCTTTATGGCTTTAATGAGTGGAGTTATGACTTCAATAGATAAATCTTTATATGAAGCAGCTTCAATTGATGGAGCAACAGGGTTCCAACAATTTAGATATATTACAATGCCTTTAGTTTTACTCGCTACAAGTCCATTACTTGTTATGACATTTAGTGGAAACTTTAATAACTTTGGTGTAATTTATTTCATCACTGGTGGAGGACCGGGTGAAGGAACATTCGAAACCGCCTACGCTGGCTCCACCGATATCTTGATATCCTGGATCTACAAATTAACAGTAGATGATAATATCAGATGGTACTCTATGGCAAGTGTATTTAGCATCTTAATATTCTTAATTATTGGTACATTATCTGCCTGGAACTTTACACGTACCAGAGCATTTAAGGAGGATGATTAATAATGAGTATATTACAAAAAGCAGTATTGATTTTTGTATCCTTAGTAATTATCTTTACTCTCCAATCCTTAACTGTAGCAATAGCTAATAAAAAAGGTAAAAATCCAACATTAGCTGGATTAATTGGACTTATTCCAATCTTTGGAATTTGGTATTACTTAAAAATGGAACCAGAAAGAAAACTATCTGCAACAGCGATTCCTAATATTCTAAGCACTAAAAATATCTTAGGAACGATGTTTATTTATAGTGAATTAGTGTTACTTGCATTTGTAGTAATTGTACCAATTATCTATACTATCGGTACTTCGTTATCTCCTAATGCTGGTATCTTAAATACGATATGGCCTGATAATCCTAGTTTAGTAAACTATAGATTCTTATTCTCAGGTTCAAGAACGATTGGTGGAATTGAAGAGACAACAGACTTTGTATTATGGTATTGGAATACTCTTCAAGTAGCTTTCCTTACTATGGTATTTGCAGTACTGTTTGTTACTGGAACTGCATATGTATTTGCAAGATATAAATTTAAAGGTAAAAAAACTGGATTACTTACTATACTAGTACTTCAAATGTTTCCGTCTTTCTTATCTTTAATCGCCTTATTTACATTATTCCAAACATTCGGATTAACAAATGAACCAAAAGCGTTAGTTATCGTTTATGTTTCAGGTTCGATTCCGTTTAACATTTGGTTAATTAAAGGATATCTTAATAATATTCCGAAGGAGCTTGATGAATCTGCCAAGATTGATGGAGCAAATAAAATTCAAATATTCTTTAAAATCATATTACCATTATCTGTACCGATTATTAGTTTCGTTGCAGTAACTCAGTTTATGACTCCATGGATGGACTATATTTTACCATCATACTTACTTATCGATTCAGAAAAATGGACATTAGCAGTAGGTATCTTCGACTTCATTAATGATGTTGCTGATACTAATTATCCTGCCTTCGCAGCAGCAGCATTAATTGTTGCAATGCCAATTACATTACTTTATATTGTATTCCAAAAATACTTAATTGAAGGAATAACTGCGGGAGCAAATAAAGGTTAAATTAAAAACATTTCTCAAATGAGAAATGTTTTTTTACTTTTTAAAGATATGGAATCCATAACTCCCTATTTCTAGAGTTCTAGATAAGTTAATTGTTTTTTCGTTATAGATATCATAAATAGTAGTATTAATTAACTCTTTAGGTAAAATTATATTTTGAGGGTTATATCTTTTACTCATCAAGAAGTATATATCATCCTTTTTAAATATTATAAATTCAAAATCATCATTTACTTCAATCCATTCGATATCAGTAGACTTAAATCCTTGATATTTTGATCTTAATTTTATTAATTTCTTAATATGATTTAACAAATCAAGATTTTGTTTTTCAGTGTCCCATTCCATACATCTTCTATTGTCTGGATCATGTTTACCACTAAGACCGATTTCACCACCATAAAATATACTTGGAGCGCCAGGAAAGGCAAATAAGAATAAATAAGGTAGTTTAACTAAATCAATATTATTAGAACATATTTCCATTATTCTTGTTGTATCGTGGGAATCTATTAAGTTGTACATCGATTTCAGTACATTTTTTGGATAATCAGTTAGAACTTTGTTTATTCGATACATGAACTCTGTGCTTGAATATTCAGGATTATCAATATTTGTTCCAAAGTAATTCCAAATTGGAATTAATATCTCATAGTTCATAACTGCGTCGTGTTGATCTCCTAAAAGCCATGGATTGGAATTATCCCAATTTTCACCAACGATATAGGCATCGCTTTTTGCATCTTTGACAGTTTTTCTAAATTCTCTCCAGAATTTGTGACTTACTTCATTACTTACATCTAATCTCCATCCATCAATATCATATTTTTCAATCCAGAATTTTGCAATGTCTAAAAGATGTTCTTTCATTATTGGATTGTCTGTATTAAGTTTAGGCATAAAAGGTGTGAAAGCAAATGTACGGTAGTTAAGTAAATCAGGATTTCTAAACATATGCTTAATTTTGTCTCGATTTATTGAAAAGTCTTCATTTAATTCAAAATTAGCTATTGGTAATTTATCATCTAGGATATAGAAACAATCATAATATTTTGATGCTTTACCGTTTTTCACAACATCTAAGAAGAACGGATGTCTAAATCCCGAATGATTAAAAACAGCATCAAGCATAACTTTAATCCCTAGGTTATGTGCTTCCTCAACTAATCTCTTAAATGTTTCATTATCACCAAATGCTTTATCGATTTTATAATAGTTAACTGTATCATATTTGTGAGAAGTATCAGCTTCAAAAATTGGTGTCATATATATTCCAGTAAATCCAACACTTTTTATGTATTTTAGTTTATCAATAATTCCTTGTAAATCTCCACCAAATCTTTGTGAGTTTGAGTACTTATCTGTTTTCCCCCACTCAAGTGTATCTTTAGGATTAATTTCTTGGTTTCCATTGCTAAATCTTTCAGGAAAAATACTGTACCAAATTTGATCCTCTACCCAAGGTGGAGGACTATACAAGTCCTCTTCATTTAAAAACGGGAAATTGAAATGATTAAATAGATTCTTTTTAGCCTTAGGATGTTTTTTAATATCTATAATTTCTCTACATCCATAAATGTACTGATCATTTATAATAAAGGCATACTTCATTCTTTTATATTTCGGCTTAAGAGCTATAAAAAAATGATCATATTGAACTGTTTTGTATTCTAGTTTCATTAAGCTCTCAGACGTTTCTTTAACTTGAGTCCATTCGTCTAAAGAGTTACCTACTGGAACCCATAAAAATGGATCTCCATAAATAACTTCGATTTTTTTTATTTTATTTTTTGTTGAAAATAAACGAATATGGACAGTATCTTTATCATACATGTAAGCATATTTGCTTTTTGCTTCATGGTAAACTGTATAATCTATCATATTATTCACCTCTGATTAAATTAGCCGGAAAAAATTCCGGCTAATTATTTTTTATTTTCTTCGTAAAAAGAATAACACACCAGTACCTACTAAGGCAATACCGGCGACTATTGATCCGATAATTATATAAAGACTTGAATCAGATTCTTCGATAATAACATCATAAGTTAAAGGATAAGATTTTCCGAAATTATCAGTTACGTGAATTACTACTAAGTAAGTTCCAGGAACAT
Organism: Candidatus Izemoplasma sp.; assembly: GCA_029939945.1. Classification (GTDB taxonomy): domain Bacteria; phylum Bacillota_I; class Bacilli_A; order Izemoplasmatales; family Izemoplasmataceae; genus JAFGXW01. The sequence continues at coordinate 6,230 of JAOZRX010000025.1, forward strand.
TGTAATCAACTAAACTATCATCCATTGTTACTGTGAAATTGCTAGTTATAGTTTCTTCTAAAATTGATTGAACGTTTAGAAGATTAGCAGCTGAATCATTTGTTAAAATCGAATCTTGTAATGTGACTAATATTTCATCTTCAATTTCAGGGATGTATATTTCACCATTTGCAAGTTTGTACATTACTAATGTTTCACTTTTACCAACAGTTACTGTATCACCTGATAAAACTTCAATTGTAGAAGTACCAGCTATATCTTTGTTAACTACTAGATTCCATTCCATTCCTTGTAAACTGATGTTTCTTTCTACAGTTGAATTGTTATGAATTACGTAAGTATATTCCCAAGGTGAATCCTCATCATACATTAAGTAACTAATAACTCCTCTAGCATCTGGGAAAAATACCATTTTTGAATTAATTTCTTCTAAACTATCATAACTAAATACACCAATACTGCGTCTTAATTCAATTAGACCTTTGTAATAATTAAATATTTCAATATTATCTGCTTTTACACTCCAATCAATTTGGTTAGTTGAGTCAGGTGAACGATAACTATTGTGATCATATGATTTTGTTGCATCACATTCTCCTTGAGCTACTCCACCAATTACAGTACAAGGTTTTGAACGCATCATTTCAACTCCACCGTGTAAGAATGGTACTCCATTACTTGTTAGGACAATTGCGTTAGCTTGTTTCTGCATATATTGGATTTCTTCCCAAGTAACATCCTCAGTTGACAACATTATTTTATCAAATAAAGTATTATTGTCATGAGCTGTTACATAATTTATTGTTTGATTAGGATTGATTGCCCAGTATTTATCTTCTCCAATATTATATAAAGGACGAAATACATTAGTTTGATGAACTCCACCTGCAATACCAATTTTTACTTCTTCATCAAGAGAACTATTTCCTTGAATAAATCCTTGTTCATCTTCGTTCCAAACCGAACCTTTTATTCCATCTCTAGTTACATCATTAAACATTGCAACGTTTGGCATATTAGCTAAATTTTCAAAATAAGCAGATTGTTCAGAAGGAAGAGGAGATGTACCACCAGTCCATGGTTCTCCGTAAACTAATATTGTAGGGTCGATTTCATGAAGAGCATCAGCAATTGCGTTCATTGTATCTGCGTCATGTAGTTTCATTAAGTCAAATCTGAATCCAGTAATATTGAATTCTTCTGCCCAGAATACTACACTATCAACCATGAATTTACTCATCATGTAGTTTTCACTAGCGGTTTCATTACCAGTTCCTGAACCATTACTAAATCCACCACTTTCAGTCATACGGAAATAATAACCAGGAACAATTAAATCAAAGTTTGAATTAGCACTTTTACCATGATGATTATATACTACATCCATGATTACTCTAATATCATTTTCATGGAATGCTTGAATAAGTTGTTTATATTCATTAATTCTTACACTACCATCATATGGGTCTGTAGAATAACTACCTTCAACAACATTGAAGTTTTCAGGCATATATCCCCAGTTAAAGACTGTATCTTTAACTCCAGAATATGAAGAATCAAGTAATTTTGTTTCATTTACTGCGGCTCCAAAATCAAATACTGGGAGTAATTGAACATGTGTAACTCCCAGTTCAATAATATGATCTAGTCCCGTAGTAACACCATTATATGATGTGCCAGTTTCAGCAAGTCCTAAGAACTTCCCGCGGTATTCTTCGGTCCCATTCCAAGTAGGATGAGTTGTATAATCCCTTATATGTATTTCGTATATAATTGAATCGTTATATGACTCAATTGTGTCAGGAATAACAACGTTATCCCAGTTTTCAGGATTAAGTAAATCGAAATTAACAACCATACTACGACGACCATTAATTCCTGCGCCAAATGCGTATGGATCACTTACTTCGTTAGTAACTGTTCCATTTTGCACATCATATGTATAGTAAACACCATTAAGGTCTCCACTAACTGTGACTTCCCATACACCTTTATCTATATAAGCTAAATCATGAGTAGCGTATGGAGTATCAGTTCCCAAAACACCATCATAATCAGTTTCAGTAGAACGATGCCCTAAAGTATATAAATTTAATGAAACACTTTCACTAACAGGTGCCCATAATTTAAAAGTAGTAGAATCCTCAGAATAAATTGCTCCAAGTTCACCATCATATGCGTAAATTGCATTAAATCCATCACTAGAGTATAATCCTCCAAATCCAACACTATAGATTTTAGGATCATATCCTGGGTCTTCAAAATCAATTTCTAATTTATAGGTTTTCCCTAAATCAGCACCACCGATAATATCAAAACTACCAACAAGTCCATTCATTAGAAAATTTTCAATAGGAACAATAATATCATCTGCATATAGTGTAATTTTACTTTGTGTTACTGCCTTAGTTGCTTCGAATTTAATCGCAGTAGTAGAAGAAAAATCAACAGAGATTGCTCTATTTGATACGTCAACCTCGCTATCATCATAATAAATATTAGTGTCTCCACTAACTAAGTAAACGTGGACTTCACCACTTGAGTTTGGATTAGTCATATCAATATAACGATCTAATTGAGGATCTTGTTCCCAAGAAGCAGTTTTTACAATAACTCCAACAGTAGTAGAATCTTCTAATGCAGATCCAACTAAATCAAGTTCGTATGTAGCTCCAAAAGCATCGGTTCCGTTAAATTCATGATCAGATCCACCAGAATCAACTGGGGCATATGGCCAAAGCCATAGTTTCCATCCATTATAGGAACTATCAAACCTATGGTAATGAACTACAAGTTTAGTAGGAGTAGCAGCGTGAACTCTCGCATTTATACTCGTAAATCCAATAATAACACTAAGCAATATAATTAATAAAATTTTAAAATTTCTCATAATAACCTCCAACTGAAAAAATATAACTAATTATAACACATAATCAAGTAATAAGTAGTATGGTAGCGGTTTCACTTTTTAGATAATTTATGATTTTAACTAGTTTTTGTAGTATAATTAAAGCAGGAAAGTATTTTCTAAAATCGGGTATTTTGTATTTACTTTGAGGAGAATGTTTTATGAAAAGAAAATGGTGGCAAGATGCAATTATATATCAAGTATATTTAAGAAGTTTTAAAGATTCTAATAACGATGGTATTGGAGACTTTAAAGGTTTAACTAGCAAACTTGATTATTTAAAGAATTTAGGTGTAAACACAGTTTGGGTTTCACCACATTATAAATCTCCAATGGATGATAATGGTTATGATATATCTGATTATTTTAAAGTGAGTAAAGATTATGGAAATATAGATGACGTAATTGATTTCATAGAAAAAGCACATATAAGAAATATGAAAGTAATATTTGATTTAGTATTAAACCATACATCTGATGAACATGAATGGTTTAAAGCAGCAAAAAATCCAGTTCATGTAGATCATCATAAATACCACGATTACTATATCTGGCAAACACCAAAATATGATAAACAAGGTAATAGACAAATGCCAACCCAGTGGAGATCTTGGTTTGGAGGTCCTGTATGGGAATATAATCCCCCTACAAATGAATACTATCTACATATATTTAGTAAAAAAATGCCGGATTTAAATTGGCATAATGATAATATGAAAAGAGATTTAAAGGATGTTGCACGATGGTGGATTGATCTAGGAGTTGATGGATTTAGAGTAGATGCATCTAACCATTTAGAGAAAGATTGGAGTTTTCCAGAAGGACACCCTGGGTATGAGTATTTCTCAAGTCTTCCAAAACATCACGAATATTTAGAAGAATTTGGTGTTGAAGTCTTTAAACCTAATAATGTAATGGCAATGGGAGAAGCAGGTGGAGCTACAAAAGAAGAAGCTCTAAAATACTGTGGATTTGAAAATGATGAATTTGACATGTTAATACATTTTGGACATTGTTGGGCCGACTGTGATGATTCAAATCACATAACACCTGGTAAGTGGTCAAAGGGACAAATTGATGTATTACATATTAAAAAAAGCTTCGATAAATGGTTCAAAATGTTGAATGGAGATGGATGGAATTTAATCTATTGGCACAACCATGATCACCCTCGAGTAATCAGCCATTATGGAAATGATTCTGTCTACCATAATGAATCAGGAAAGATGTTAGCGTTTTGCTTATATATGATGCCTGGAACACCAATAGTTTATCAAGGTGAAGAGATTGGAATGACTAATGTAGATTATCATAATTTAGAAGATTTTAGAGATGTTGAAGTATTTACTGAATACGATAATTTCTTATCTTTTGGAGCAACTCATGAAGTTGCAATGCAAGCTCTAAGAGATCGTTCAAGAGATAATGCAAGAAGTCCATTTCAATGGGACGCAACTAAGTATTCTGGATTTAGTACAACTAAACCTTGGATGAATATAAATTATAATTATAAAGTGATAAATTTAGAGAACCAATTAGAAGACAAATCATCGTTATATAATACTCATAAGGAATTATTTAAACTCAGAAAAGAAGAAAAATTAAACGATGGTGTTTTAGAGTTTATTAATATGAAGGATAAAAATACAATTATCTATGTTAATGAAACTGAAACTTCAAAATTTCTAATTATTACAAATTTTACTACGCATAAAGTTATTGTGGATTTAGACATAGAACTAACAGGCTATAGAAATATAATGTATAATTATACTGCAAGAGAATTACTGCCTAAAATGAAACTACTACCATATGAAGCATTAGTATATAAAAAAGAGAAATAGGGTGAGTTAAATGAGAGAATACAGCATTATCAAGTTGGAATCTAGTAAGTTAAATAGGGAAGTTAGAATTTTTATTTCACTTCCGAAAAGCTATTCTAAAACAGACAAGTTCTATCCGGTTTTATATATGCACGATGGACAAAATCTATTTGATGATAAGCAAGCATATTATGGAAAAAGCTGGGGAATACTAGAAGCTTATGAGAAGTATCCTAATTTACCAGAATTAATTATAGTGGGGATTGAATCGGGAGATAAACGAACTGATGAGTTAACGCCTTTTAAATTTAGATTTGAAGATGGAGAAGAAAATGGTGGAAAGATTGATGACTATTTTGATTTTCTAATTCATACTTTGAAACCATTTGTTGATAAAAAATATCGGACTTTTAAAAGTGCTAAAAATACAGGTATTATGGGATCTAGTTTTGGAGGAGTTGCATCAACTTATGCAGCACTAAAATATACAAAGTATTTCACTAGATTCGGGTGCGTTTCAAATGCATATTTCCCATTCCAAAAAGAAATGATAGAATTAACAAAACAGTCGGAAATTAAGAATGTAAAAAAAATCTATTTAGATGTTGGAACAAAAGAAGATGAGAAGGAAAAGTATGCTGATTTTTATCTTGAATCTAATCAAGAAATGTACGAAATTTTAAAACAGAAAATCAGTCCTGAAGATTTAAAATTTAAGATTATCGAAGGTGCAATTCACAATGAATCAGATTGGGAAAAAAGATTCCCTGAAATTATCAAATTCCTATTCAATGGCTAATAAAGCTGTCTCATTAGAGACAGCTTTATTTTTAGAATTACAGAGTGATGGTCAGTTAAATATTTTATTAATAGTTGAAGAAATGAAAAAGTTGTAAAAAACAACGATTATTTCAATTAAATATTGTGGATTTTACTTTGTATTTTTTCTATTATATGATATATTTTAATATATACTAATATAAGAGGTATTTAACTATGGATGAATTAAAAGAATTAAGCAGAAGACAACAAAGAGAAGAAATTATTAAGAAACTATACGAAATTGATATTAACAAGGAATTTTTAGATGTAGATTCTAAATATGAATATATCGTAGAATCAATAGAAGGTGTTCTTAGTAATTTACACAAAATTGATGAAATTATCATCAATAATTTAGTAAATTGGAGAATCAATCGTCTTTCATTTGTAGATAGAGCGATTATTCGTTTTGCTGTATATGAACTCTATTATACTGACACTGCTCACGAGATTGCGATCAATGAAGCACTCAATCTAACACGTAAGTATACTGATGAGGGTGATTCTAAGATGGTAGGATTCACAAACAAGGTATTAGACAACATAAAAACGTATTTAAAAAAGTAGGGATACTATGGAAGATAAAAACTATCTTAGTGTAACGGCTTTAACTAAGTATATAAAATATAAGTTTGATAATGACACGCATTTAAAAAATGTGTTTTTGAAAGGGGAAATTTCTAACTTTAAACATCATTCTAGAGGACATTTCTATTTTACTCTCAAGGATGATAAAGCACAAATTAGTGCAATCATGTTTGCCTCTAACTCGAGCAAGATAAAGTTTACTCCAAGTGATGGTATGAGTGTTATTGTAGAAGGATATATATCTGTTTTTGAAAGTAGTGGAAATTATCAAATATACGTTAAAAAAATGAATGAAGATGGACTTGGTAATCTTCACTTAGCATATGAGCAATTAAAAAAGAAACTTGCAACTGAGGGACTATTTGAAGAGTCTCATAAAGTAGCAATTCCTAGATTTCCTAAATCAATTGCTGTTTTAACTAGTCCTACAGGTGCAGCAGTAAGAGATGTTATTAATATTGTTAATAGAAGGTATCCTTTAGCTAGTATTATTGTTTATCCAACATTAGTTCAAGGAGAATTTGCAAAGGACTCTATTGTTAAGCAACTTGAAAAAGTAAATAAACAAAAACTAGTCGATGTGATTATACTTGGTCGTGGTGGTGGAAGTATTGAAGATTTGTGGCCATTTAATGAAGAAGATGTTGCTTATGCAATCTATAATTCAAAGATACCAATTATCTCTTCAGTAGGACACGAAACAGATTTTACAATCAGTGATTTTGTAGCTGATTTAAGAGCGCCTACACCTTCAGGAGGAGCTGAAATATCTGTTCCTAATCAAATGGAATTATTTAGTTATTTAGAGAGATTGAATAATCAAAATCGAATAAGTTTAAACCAATTATTGAAAATTAAAATCCAGTCTTTAAAAAGAGTAGAGGACTCGTTTGTTTTTAGAGACCCACTCAGAGTTACTGAAAATAAATCAAGAAGATTAGATTATGCAATTGAGAAATTGGAATTACTAAATCCAATCAATCGATTACAACAAAGTAAAATTGATCTTGATAAAACTATAAAGTCCTTGCATGATTATTACGAAAGATTTTTGACGAAAAAACAAAATGATTATATTTTATCAATTAATAAACTTGAATTACTGAACCCATTATCAATAATGAAAAAAGGTTACTCAGTAGTTAAAAAAGATAATATAGTAATAAAAAGTGTAGATGAAGTAAATATTAAAGATAATTTTGATATTTTAGTTAGTGACGGAGTAATAAATGCATTAGTCATTAATAAGAGAAAGGGTGAAAAATAATGGCAGACAAAACTTTCGAACAAGCATTAGTAGAATTAGAAACATTAGTAAAAGAACTCGAAAATGGAGAAATTGAATTAAATGATGCAGTTAAGAAGTATAATGATGGTATGAAACTTAGTAAGTACTGTCATGATTTATTAAAAGACGCTGAAGGTGTAATTGTTAAAATGATGAAAGATGATGAGTTAATAGACTTTAAAGAATAATAGAGGTGTTAATATGGTAAATTTAAAAGAGATAAAAGACCCTAGTTTTTTATCTGATTTATCAATTAAAGAACTAGAAGAATTGAGTAAAGATATTAGAAGTTTCTTAATTGAAAGTGTATCGAAAACAGGGGGACATTTGTCTTCTAATTTAGGTGTAGTTGAATTAACAATTGCTGTTCATAAAGTATTTGAGAGCCCTAAAGATAAAATTATCTTTGATGTAGGACATCAAGGATATACTCATAAAATCTTAACTGGAAGAGCTAAATATTTTGATTCTTTAAGAAAACATAAGGGATTAAGTGGGTTTTTAAAAAGAAGTGAATCAATACATGATATATATGAAGCAGGACATAGTTCTACTAGTATTGCAGCAGCGGCTGGAATTGAATTCTCAAAAAGATATAATGGGAATTCTTATAAAGTAATTCCGATTATTGGTGATGGTGCACTTACTGGAGGAATGGCTTTTGAAGCCTTGAATTTTCTCGGTGGTAAAAAGGATCATCAACCAATTATTATCTTGAATGATAATGAAATGAGTATAAGTGAGAATATTGGTTATTTAGCTAGTATGTTAAATGCTATTAGAAGTAAAAACGCTATTCGTAAATTAAAGGCAAAAACATATAAACTACTTCCTAAGTTTTTATATAAATTAACTAGTAAAGTAGAAAGAGGAGTAAGAGGATTTTTCATTAATAATACATTATTTGATGAGTTAGGTTTTTCATACTATGGACCAATTAATGGTCATAGTTTTAAAGAACTTATTAAGTATTTAAATATAGCAAAAAAGTCAAATAAACCTTGTGTTATTCATGTTTTAACTGAAAAGGGGAAAGGATATAAGTTTAGTGAAAATGATCAATCAGGCTATTGGCATGGAGTAAGTCCTTTTGAAATTCAAACTGGAGCACCTTTAAAAGAAAAAACTGTAAATATCCATACTTGGAGTGAAATAGTTTCGGAATATATGATTAATTATGCAAAAAATAAAGAAGAATTTGTAGTAGTTATTCCAGCAATGATTGGTGGAAGCAGTTTTTATAAGTTTAAAGAATTGTATCCAAATAAACTAATTGATGTTGGTATTGCAGAACAAATGGCAGTTACAATGTCAAGTGGATTTGCGGTTAGTGGTATAGATGTATTTACACCAATTTATTCAACGTTTATTCAAAGAGCATATGATCAAGTTAATCATGATGTTGCTCGTCAAAATCTAAAAGTTGTTTTTGGAATAGACCGAGCTGGGATTGTTGGAGCTGATGGTGAAACTCATCAAGGAATCTATGATATTCCACTTCTTAGACATATTCCAAATATTAAGATTGCTCATCCAAGAAATCCAGAAGAAGCATTTAAAATCTTAAATTACGCCTTTAAAGTTAATACTGGGCCTTTCTTCCTCCGCTATGAAAGAGGAAACCAATATTATGATTTTAATAAAGGTATTTCTAGTGACACTATTCAAAAACCTAAATGGGAAATTCTACATCAAGGAAATAAGGCTGTATTTATAGCTTTTGGAACAATATTAGAACAAGTTAAGAAAGAAGTAATTAGACTTAATCTAGATATCGAAGTTATTGATGCAATGTTTATTAAACCTCTTGATGAAGAGATATTAAAATCTGTTGTAGCTAAAAATGTACCAATAGTAATTTATGAAGAATCTACCTTATTGGGTGGATTTGGAAGTAGTATTTTAGAATATTTCACAATTAATAATTACGATACTTTAAAGATTCATTTGATGGGTATAAGTGATCAATTTGTTGAACAAGGAAGTAAAGAAGAAATATTAAAAGAGTTAAATCTAGATCTCGTAAGTATTATTAAGACGATAGAGAATTTATTGTAGTAGAATGGAGTGTAAATATGTTAAGTTATATCTCAGTTAAGAATTTTGCCATAATTGAAAATATTGAAGTTAATTTCAATAAAGGAATGACAGCTTTAACTGGAGAAACTGGTGCGGGGAAGAGCTTACTTATTGACGCTATTGGATTATTGCTTGGAGATAGAGCAACTTCGAATATTGTAAGAACTGGTTCTACGAAAGCTGAAGTTGAAGGAATATTCATTTTCAGTAATCCGAAGATTATAGATTTATTAAATAAATTCGAAATAGAAAATGATGATTTTCAATTACTTATTAGAAGACAAATAACGATTTCTAATAATAATATAATAAAGATAAATAATCGTACTGTTACTTTAAGCCAATTAAGAGAAATAACATCTTTACTCGCAGATATTCATACTCAACATGATACTCACAGATTAATAAATCCTCAAACATACATTGAAATAATCGATGGGTTTGAAAGTGAAAAAACAATTGTATTAATTGAAGATTATAAAGATGAATTAACTAAATATAAAACTGAACTAAAAGAGTTGAATCGCTTAAACGATACAAACTCTGATTTATTAGAACGTCTTGACTTAATGAAATATCAATTAAAAGAGTTGGAATCTTATAATTTAGATTTTGAGGAAGAAGAAATTTTAAAAGAAGAAGTTGAGAAAATGCAAAACTTTGATAAAATTTATCAAAGTTTAAATGAGGCAAAAATACTAATTGAGTCTACTAATGTACTTGATAATATTTATTCTTCAGCAAAAAGAATAGAAGATATTGAAGATTATGGAGACGCATATAATAAACTAAAATCAAGAATATTAAATGCTTATTATGAACTTAGTGATGCATTTGAGGAGATAAATAGCGAATCGAATTCGCTTGATTTTGATCCAAAATTACTTGATTCTCATCAAGAAAGACTGAACAGTTTAGACTCATTAAAAAGGAAATACCGCAAGAGTATTCCTGAAATTATTGATTATCTTGAGACAATTAAAGATGATATAAGTAATATTGATAATTTTGACGAAGTCATTTTGAGACAAACAAGAAAAGTTGAAGCTTCGTTTGAAGAAGTTAAAACAGCTGCGCTATCAATTTCTAATTTGAGAAGAACTACAGGGTTATTTATTGAACGCGAATTACTAAAAATTCTTGAAGATTTAGAACTTAAAAATACTGACTTTAAGATTAATTTCTTGAATGAAATTGAAATTGATATTTTAAATCATCTTCAATTTCTACCAAATGGTATTGATGAAGTAGACTTTTTGATTACTACTAATATTGGCGAACCATTAAAATCTTTAAGTAAATCAGCATCAGGTGGAGAAATGAGTCGAATTATGCTTGGATTGAAAAATTTACTTGTTGAGTCTTTGAAACTTTCATTAATTATATTTGATGAAATAGATTCAGGAGTTAGTGGATATGTTGCTAACCAAGTTGCTAAAAAGATAAAAGAGATTTCGAAATCAACTCAAGTAATTTGTATTACACACATCCCTCAAGTAGCAGCTGTTAGTGATAATCATCTATTTATCAGTAAAAGTGTGGAAGATGAAAGAACTAGAGCATATATAAAAATATTGAAAAATGATGATAGAATAAATGAAATTGCTCAAATGATTTCAGGAGATAGTGTATCACAAGCGGCTATACAAAGCGCTAAGGAATTATTGAAATAAAAAAAGTAGCAAGAAATCAATCTTGCTACTTTTAAAATTCATAGTTACATTTTTAATGCTTGAACCAATGTATAAATTAATCCAACGACACCAGATAATACAAAGCCTAAAACTAAAATAAGGACCATAACTTTACCAAATTTTGTTTTTAAAGGGTTCTTTGTAATTGGTACTGCTTCCTCATAGTTCTTCTTTATTCTCTTTTTACTTGTTGGCATATTTTCACCTCATTCAAATATATGATATAATATTTTTGTCTTTTACATTATATTATAAAACTAAATAAAAGGAAAGATTTTTATGGAAAAAAAATACAGAATTATATTTCATATTGATTTAAATGCCTTTTTCGCAAGTTGCGAAATGGCAGAAGACGAGAAACTTAAAAATATACCTTTAGGAATTGGTGGGAGTAGAGACAGAGGTGTCTTAACAACTGCGAATTACGTTGCCAGAAAATTTGGAATTAAAAGTGGTATGAACTCATTTGAGGCAAAGAGACTTTGTCCCAATCTTTTAATATTACCTGTAAACTTTGATTTATACCGAAAATATAGCAATATTTTCTTCAATCTTCTAAGTGAATATTCTGACACTATTGAAAAGGGTTCAATTGATGAAGGATATTTAGATATGACTGACTTAAGTGAAGAAGTTAATCCTTTAGAAATTGCAGAAGAAATCCAGGAAAGATTATTAAATGAATATAAATTACCTGTATCAATAGGTATTGCACCTAATATGTTCTTAGCTAAAATGGCTTCTGATATATTAAAACCATTAGGTATAACCGTTCTAAGAAAACGAGATATCAAGGAAAAATTATGGGTTTTACCTATTGAAGATATGTTTGGAATTGGTAAGAAAACTTATCCTAATTTAAAACTACTGGGGATTGAAACTATCGGAGATTTAGTAGCATATAAGGATGGAAGAAAACTAAAACTTGTTTTAGGAAATAGAGTTAGCGAATTTATTGATAAAGCAAATGGGATTGATAATAGAAAAGTAGAACCACATCGTTATGTTGAATATAAGAGTATTGGGAATTCATCAACATACTCTGTTGATCTTCAAGAATATCAGGAAGTTCTATCAAAACTACTTAAACTCTCAAAGAACGTAGTTGAGAGGTTAAATGCGGATGACAGTGTTGCTAAAACAATCAATATTCAAGTAAGATATAATGATTTCTCACAAATAAATAGAAGTAAAACACTCGATTTCTATACTGATAATTTCTTTGAGATTTATCAGGTTGTTGAACAACTTTATGACGATAATCAAGGAGATTTACCTATTAGATTATTAGGTGTGAGTGTATCAAACTTAAAACCAAGCGCATCAAATTTTAGACAGATAAATATTTTCAACGCACCAGCTAGTTCTACTCAAGAAGAAAAAGTAATTCATATATTAAATAATATTAATGAAACATATGGAGAAAAGATAATTAAAAAAGGAATGAAAAAGAGATAATTTCATGTTTACACAAATTGCCATATAAACGCATTAATGGTTGATTTAAGGGTGTATTTGTGGTAAAATAATTAATTAGATTAAGTATTATATTTTTAAGTGAAAATGTTACTATATTTTTGATTTGAGGAAAAAGAGATAAGATTTGGAGGGCACAATATGAAAAAACTATTAATATTTATGGGAATAATAATGATTGGACTAACATTAAGCGGTTGTACAGAAGAGACAGCGGGTCAAGTTCCACCAGCATTTTCTAGTGTAACTATTGAAGGGACTAATCCTTTTGATGGTACTGAATTAATTACATACTATAAGGGTGTAGATGATGATTTAAATGTAGGAATTAGTTTAATTAACAATTCAAACTATAAGATTTATTCTGTTAAAATTAATGGTAAAAATTATTTTGTAACTAGATTTAGTGAAGAATCAACAAATTCACTTATTCATTTTGACATGAGTACAGGTACAACATTAGAAGAAACTATTTATAGTGTTGATGAAATTATCTATCAAGATGGTGACACTACAAAAACTGTTTATGTTGAAGATAATAATGAATTTAAGGTTTATGTATATAAAAGCGCTCCAACAGTTGAAAGAGAAGCATATTATATTGGAAGAGATCAAATCACAGTTGACTTTAATGTAGTTGACGATGATGATGTTATAGAAAGCGGTTCTTTGGTTGCTGAGTTATTCTCTGGCGAAACAAAAGTTGATGAAAAGGCACTAATTGTAGGAGAAACCAGTGTTATTTTTGATGAATTATTAGCCAATAAAAACTACGAAATAAAAGTAAAAGCTGATTATGATTTAGATGATTCAAATGGGCTAAATACAAATATTATTTTGTATAGTGGATCTTTTCCTACCATAGGGAATGCTTTACCGAGTGCCACTATTGATAATTTTGAAATTACATCAAATAGTATCACATTTGATGTTGTTTATAATGATGAAGATGATGTTACTTTCTCAGGTGGAGTAAATGTTGCAATATTTGATGGGAATATCTTAGTTCGTCAAACACAAATTACTGGTACAGTAGAAGGATTATCATTTGACGATTTGTTAAATAATAATGAATATACTTTAAAAGTTTTAAGTGATTATGACTTAAGAGATGGACATGGAGTATTAATTGATAAAGTTTTAGCTCTGCAAGTATTTTCAACATTACCAAGAATTATACCTGAGCCAGAAATTGTGAATTTAGATATTGAAGAAAATAGGCTATTATTTGATTTTATGATTACAGATCCAGATGGATTAATTGATGATGAGACTTTAGTCGCAAAATTATATGTTGATGATATTTTAGTTGAAGAAGCTAGTGTATTTGAATATTCAGTTGATTTTAATCTGTATGATATTTTCTCTAATTACAATTTTGTAATTGAAATTGAAGCATCATATGATTTGAATGATGGAGAAGGAATACAAACAGATCAAGTAATCTTTAGTGAAGAATTTACAACATTAAATAATGCTTTACCTGTCGCAAATGTTAAGGATATAATTGTTACTCAAGGATATGTAACAATTGATTTAAGAATGACAGATGCTAATGACACACTTAAAGGTGCGTTTAGTGCTATTTTATATGAAAATGATATTGAAGTAGCTAGAATTCAATTTGGTGTAGAAGATGAAGAATTGATTATCAATTATCTTGTTAAATACACTGATGTTTATAGTCTGGAAATTATAGCAGATTATAATTTAAGAGATGGATTTGGAACAACATACGACCATATCCTGTATCGAAGTTTATTGATTTCGTTTGAGCCAAAAGCACCAGCTGCAGAGTTGATGAATATTGTATCAACAAAAGATTCAATAACATTAGATATTAACCTTATGGATGTTGATGGGACAGTAGAAGCTGGAAGTACAGCTGTTCATATATATTTAGAAGGACTTGAAATTGATTCACAAGTAATATCTACAGGAATTGAAAGTATTACATTTAATGGGCTGTTGTCGAATAATGAATATGAAATTATAGTAACGGCTAATTATGATTTAGATGATGGAGCTGGAATACAAACTGATCAAGTCTTGATTAGTGAATCAATCTTAACCATTGAAAAGGAAGTGCCTACAGCAGAAATTGGAATTATTACAAATGGTACTGAGCAAATAGAGTTTGACATTGAAATAATAGATTTTGATAAAGTGTTAGAAACAGGAACCCTAAGAGCTATATTAACTCTTAATGGTGAATTTATAAGTGAACAACCACTAGTTTCAGGTGATAACTTTGGAATATCTTTTGATAGTTTATTATCTAATACATCTTATGATATAGAAGTATTAGTAGATTATGATTTACAAGATGGTGAAGGAATAATTACAGATCTTCAAGTAGCTGAAATTGTTATTAGGACTAACCCAAAGTTTGCTCCAATAGGAACCTTGTTGAATGTCGATTCTGATAAAGGTAGTATTTGGTTTGATGTAGAGATTATTGATGATCATAACGTAGTAATTCCGGGATCTTTAAAAGCAGTTTTATTTGAAGATGGAGTAACTACTGGATTAGAATTTCCTCTTGGATTTGGTATAAACACTAATATAATATTTGATAATATTTTGTCTGATACTAGATATAGTATTAGGATTATAGCTGATTATAATTTAAATAATAATACAGAAGATGAATTAGAATACTTGATGGACTATCAATTTATATATACAGTTGCAAAAAATAGAGCTACTGGAGAAATCGTAAATGTGTCTTTAGGAAAAACAGAAATTACATTTGATGTTGAAGTTCTCGATCCAGATAATACAGTTTCAGGAAATTTAGAAGCAGTACTATATCGAAATGGTGAATTTGTTGCAAACACACCATTAGTTGTTGGAGATAATTTTGGAGAATCATTTACAGGATTATTATCAGATTCTGTTTATGAGGTTAAAATAGTTACAGATTATGATATGAACACAAATTATCCGGAAGAATTGGAATTTGAATTAGATGCATATACTGCTAGAACTGAGTTTTTGGGAGAGCCTAGTGCATTCATTTCAAACGCATCTGAAACCAGAAATTCAGTTACATTCAATGTATTAGTTATTGATAATGATGGAACTATAACAAATACAGTAAAAGCAATGTTATATGATAAAGATGATGTATTTGTAGCTGAAGAAGTATTAGTAGTGGGTACTAATCTAGGAATAACTTTTGATACATTGCTATCAAATAACGATTATACAGTTATTATAATTACTGATTATGATTTAAACGATGTTGATGCTGAAAAGTTTGATCAGGAATTAAGTACTGTTTCATTAAAAACAAAGGCTTATGTTATACCGATAACTGCAATTACAAATATAAATATAACTAATAATTCTGTTTATTTTGACTTTGAATATGATGACGTAGATTCAGTATTAGTTGCAGATTCATTAAAAGCATCTTTGTGGATTAATGATGTAAAAATATCAGAAAAAATGATTCATACAGGAATGATTAGTTTTGATATATCAAATATGTTAACTGACTTTGATTTTGTAATTAAAGTAACAGGAGATTATAATTTATTAGATGGAGAAGGAATTATTGATGATGGAACAATAAGAGCGTTAGACTTATCAACGACAGCAAAAATCATACCTTCTGCAAGTATTGGAAGTGTTAGTGCACTTCAAAATACCGTTGATGTTGAAGTAACAGTTTTGGATATTGATAATGTTATTATAACTAATTTAAAAGCAGTATTATATGATGAAGATGATGTAGCATTAGAAGAAATAGCCTTAACTGTGGGAGATAATTTAATATCATTCTCAGAAGAGTTAGCTCTTTTAGAAATGTATACAATTGTAATAGCAGCTGACTATAATCTTCTTGATGGAGAAGGTGTTCATGTTGCTGCTTATCTTCAAGAATACTTAGTAACAATTGCAAACAAATTAAAGCCTGAAGGAGAAATCACAAATGTAGTAGTAGATACAACAAGTATTACATTTGATGTATATGTATATGATAGAGATACAACATATGAAGCTAACTTAAAAGCAGTATTATATAAAGATGGAGTATATGACGCAGAAACTCCATTATCTGTAGGAGCAAACGTAGGAGAATCATTTACAGGATTATATTCTAATAGTGAATACACAGTAAGAATAGAAACTGATTATGATATTGATGATGGCAACGGAATAAGAACATCACAAAGCATTGGAAATACGACACAAACGACTGTCGCAAAAGTAGCGCCAACAGCGACTTTAAGCAATATCGTAGTGGACTATGATTCAATCACATTTGATGTCAATATTTTGGATGCGGATGCGACAATTACAGGAAACAGAAAAGCAATATTATATAAAGAAGGAGTATATGATTCAGAATTAATATTAGTCACAGGAGATAATCTTGGAGAAGCTTTCACAGGATTATTCTCAAATGAAACATATACGATAGAAATTGTTACAGATTATGACTTGAATGATGAAGCTTCGGCTGTAACTGATTATTATTTAACAGATACAGTACAAGATACACTAATAAAAGAAACACCAACTGCATCAATAGATAATACAGTAGTTGATCATGATTCAATTACGTTTGATGTGACAATAGTTGATGATACATCTTCAATTACAGGAAATAGAAAAGCAG